>CAISOI010000035.1 GCA_903886985.1 uncultured Chthonomonas sp. | reverse complement strand
CGCAGACCCCCTACTGATGTGGACGCTTTTGACAAGACCGAGTCCCCGTATGGTGTACATGACTTGCTCGGAAATGTCTGGCAATGGACAGACGAAGTTCGAGACCTTCATACCCGCTCAGCTATCCTAAAAGGCGGTAGTTATTACCACCCGGAAGGTTCAGGTTGGTACTTTCCAAGAGTGAAAGATCTTTATCACCACGGCAAATATTTACTGCTCGCGCCTTCAAAAGATAGGGCCGGCACGATTGGATTCCGTTGCGTTGTGGATTTAGCTCCTTAGATCCTTCGCGAGACACAACATTGAACACAACGTGACTTGAAACCATTGTACGTCAAGTTCGTAGTGTGAACCATGAACCTATTGCGGACGGAGAAGTACTTCCTCACGAATGCTTGTCTTCAGGGGGTCGAATGAACATTGAAAAGTCTACGGACCAAGACCCCGATATCCCGGTTTATGCCATCGACCACTATGAACCGTGGGAGATAAGCCTCTTTGCGTCCATTCCCCCCAGACGACTTATGTCCTACCTCAACTCTGCTAGGAAATCCATCCTAAATGACAGGGCCGTCAATGACGATGATATGGATGTCATTTTAGAAGAGCCCTATTCACGGAAGCTTAATCACGAGTCATTGCTCGCAACCTCCTTGGTCCTACGTATGGCGACTCCTGCAGGCAGCGGTAATCGTTACTACAAAATCCATCACCGAATTTGGGATTTGGAACCACATGCGTCGAGCCGTCGAACAAACCCAATATTAGCCTTTGGTCAGACCCTAATGAGTCGCTCGATTGACCAACAAGCCGATTGGAACTGTCTGGAATTCATGATCTGCCTGAGATCGCTTTATCGCCAACAGTACTTTCAGAGTCTAAATGGGGTCCTAGGAGCTATAAACAGGGGTTTACTGGTTAAACATCCTCTTCTCCTAGAACAGGCGATTGAATTTGTCGAAGCACTTCTTCCTGGATTCGGTGAGTTGCCTTCAAAAGATATACAACTTTTCACCATCGCAGAATTGGTGGACCTTACGCTTCAATACGAGTTAAGTGAACCGGCCAGACTCACGTCGTTTGAAATTATCAAAGCTAAGGGCGATTACTGGACATTACGGAAACTGACCAACACCAGCCAATATTCAATGAGTCCTGAAGTTACCACTTATGTTCAAGAGGCAATCTCGGTTATTAAAGCCCGAATTGAAGTCGACAAATTGAGGAGCACACTTCTGAGACCAAGCAGTAACATCGCAGACGGCTCTACACTTCTCCGACCGGCGCGCGGGTCTGGCAACGATATTGGGCTTCTACGCCCCGTGGACTGTATTCAAATCAATATCGACTAAATACTCACCGGCAATCTGCAATTTGCAATGTTGCTAACGTCTTTGGGCGTATACTTTTTGCATTAAACTATTTTAGTCACTTAGCCACTTAGGAAACCCATATGCACGTGCTTCCCACTTCCGTTGATACGAACTCACCCAGTTACGCCGCCAACTTTGCACACCAAAAGTCCCTTGCGAAGGAGCTTCACAATGCAATGGCGGCAGTACATAAAGGTGGCGGTGACGCCATTGTTGCAAAACATCGCGCCCGAGGCAAAATGACTGCTCGGGAACGCATTGATGCACTTATTGACTCCGGATCTCCATTTTTAGAGTTCAGTTCCCTTGCCGCCACAGGCATTTACAATGATGATGCCCCTGGTGCAGGCATTGTAACCGGCATTGGCTGTATCTCCGGACATGAGTGTATGATCATTGCCAATGATGCCACCGTCAAAGGCGGTACCTATTTTCCTCTAACTGTAAAAAAACATCTCCGTGCCCAAGAAATCGCTGCGGAGAATCGCCTACCCTGTTTCTATCTGGTCGATTCCGGTGGTGCCTTTCTGCCATTGCAGAGTGAAGTATTTCCCGATCGTGATCACTTTGGACGCATATTCTTCAATCAAGCGACAATGAGTGCCGCGGGAATTCCGCAGATCGCAGCCGTCATGGGCAGTTGTACCGCAGGCGGGGCTTATGTTCCAGCAATGTCTGACCAATCCGTGATCGTTAAAGGTAATGGGACTATTTTCTTGGGTGGGCCGCCTTTAGTGAAAGCGGCAACAGGGGAGGTTGTATCTTCGGAAGAATTGGGCGGAGCAGATGTACATACTCGACTCAGCGGCGTGGCAGACTATATCGCCGAAGACGATAAGGATGCGATTCGAATCCTGCGGGAAATAGCAGAAGGATTCAATCGCAACAAGCAGATCCCTGAAACTGTTACCCAACCGGAAGAACCTCTGTACTCCTCGGAAGAAATATATGGGATATTGCCCACTGACTTAAGGCAACCGTTCGACATTCGCGAAATAATCGCTCGGTTAGTGGATGGCAGCAGATTTCATGAGTTCAAGCCACTTTATGGGTCAACACTTATTTGTGGTTTTGCAAAATGGATGGGGCACCCTGTTGGTATCATCGCAAATAACGGAGTTCTCTTCTCTGAAAGTGCCCTAAAAGGAGCACATTTCATCGAACTATGCTGCCAGCGTCACCTTCCAATCGTCTTCCTTCAAAATATCACGGGCTTTATGGTAGGCAGCAAGTATGAGCACGAAGGCATTGCCAAACATGGAGCTAAGCTAGTTATGGCAGTCTCGAATGCGAAGGTACCGAAATTTACGGTGGTAGTAGGTGGCTCGTTTGGAGCTGGCAATTATGGTATGTGTGGCAGAGCATTCGGACCACGACAACTATGGATGTGGCCAAATGCTCGTATTTCAGTTATGGGCGGAGAACAGGCAGCAAACGTCTTACTAACTGTCAAAATGGACCAACTCGCAACGAAGGATGAAACCATGTCGCCAGAAGAACAAGTGGCGTTCAAACAGCCAACACTGGAAACTTACGAGAGAGAAGGCAGCCCTTACTTTAGCACCGCCCGAATCTGGGATGACGGCATTCTTGATCCGATAGACACCCGCATGGCAATTGGTCTCGGAATCAGTGCTGCTTATAACGCTCCCATTGAAGAGACTCAATTCGGTGTTTTCAGAATGTAATGAGGGTGCTTTGAAAACACTTATTGTTATAATGGCGGTTATTGGACCTGTCGTTTGTTCAACACAGGACAGTAAAATTGGAAGTGCAGACCAATTGTCTGCAAAGCAAAAACGACAGATTCTCAAAATGAATATCGACACTGACAACTCCGTCGCACAAATGAAGTTCAATGTCTATTGGCGATGGACGTATGCTGTTTACGGAGAGGTCCGGCATGAAGGAAATGTTCCACTGTTGGATTCATTGTCAAAATTCGATCGAGCCAAAATTGTGCGATTACACAAAAATATTGACGATATGATAGAAGCAAAATTGG
>CAISOI010000034.1 GCA_903886985.1 uncultured Chthonomonas sp. | reverse complement strand
TGACCATTCGTCGGTACGTTGATCATAGACTCCATCAAAGCACTCGTTGAGGATTGGCTCAACAATACTCCGGAAGTCCGTACTGCGCATTGGGGCTGCCATTTCTTACCCCTCCTTAGAATGCGTTAATGGTTGCAACGTACTGACTGCGCGAGACTTGCACCTGCACAACAGTATAGGCATCGCCCCAAGCGTTATCAACCGCAGGGGTAAGACCAATGATTCGCATATCGCCAACAGCACCCGAACCGGCGAGGCTGGTGGAGATCATGCAAGCCGAAAGTCCAGTCGTCGTGGACCCTGCGGTGGCACTGGCAAAGTTTGCCTGATCGCCAATCGAGGTCTGTGCAAGACTACCATTGGCCTGAATATCATAAACGATATTGGGGTCGGAGTAGTAATACACGGTACAAGAACCGGTGACATACGCGGTATTGGCAGGCCAATAGTTGGAAACACGGAAGCGACCCGTGGTATCCGTCCACGAAACACCTGCAAAAGCGCCTTGATAAGCACTACCTGCAGTAGCAATAATGATATTGCCGTTCGTATCCAGAGCAACAGGCTGCCCTTTGAGAATGTTCGAAGAATACGCCGAAGCGATTCCGTCAACAAGCGCCACAGTACGATCCAGACCCGTAGGGTGGAACGATGGGCGCATGCCGAACGGAGCACTGGTAGCTGACATAGCTAAAATCTCCTAAAGAATGAAACCGTCAGGAAAAGACCGGGACGGGCTTAACGTTATCGAGCTCATTCATGCCTTCACCCTCTACCGAACCGAGCCGTCGACCATTACTATCGCGAGCGCCTTGTAGATTCTCTACTTGGACGCGGATTTTATCCGCTTCGTCCTGCGGCGCAAAATGATGGAACTCTTCCATAATTTGCTGATACACATCCTGCGGGAGTTTGTATAGCAGCATTTCATTGCATGCAATAAAGCCGGTATGCTCACCGGATTTGACCTTAAAGCTCTCAAAACCGGGAACTTCATCAATCATGACAGGTTGATAGCCCATGCGCATGCGTTTATGGATCGGATCGTAGCCGTTGGTAGTGGATAACCAGCACAAATGAAATCCGGGGATATCCGGAGGGGTCGGGAGTGATTCTTGGATCCACTCGTTACGGAACATTCTGCGACGTTCCTGCTGACTTGCCAAATCATCACTGGCGGGTGCACGTTGGCTATCCTGCGATGCGCGGGATTCACGTCCACCAGCGAGAAGGTTCTTTTTGAATCGAGTATCTTGCATGGTTAGCTCCGGTTCATGCGGTCGTATTCAGCGTAGCGGCGAATCATCTTATTGCGCTCAGCGAGGTTGTCCCATCGCCCAGCATCCTTGATTGCACGCACACGATCTGGCGAAAGATAGAATTCGTTCGATTTTGTAGTCGCTCGACTTTCTCTACCAGAACTAGTTACCACAGATCGAGGCCTCCTATTGGAAGATCTGTCATCCTGTTCGCTATTATACCGATGCGGGAGGTATTTTGACAATCTATTGTCAAGTTCTTCCCAATATTCACTACTTTTTGGGTCCCAACCCTCTTTTACAAGGCTTTCGTCAATTTTTGTGGCAATCTGGCTGTCGGTATCACTACCTTCGGGGTCGAACCAGTTATTCCGGGCCATCCAGTCGCCGGCATGGCGCTTAAGTATGGGATCCGGTGCTTGCGGCACATTCTGTTGCTGCGGCTCAGACACTACTTTCTTTTTTAGTGCCTCAAGCGCCTCAACTTGCCGTCGAGATTCATACCAGTGCTCTTGCGCATCGGCCAAAGCAGCGCCATTAGCCATTTCAGTGGCTTCTTTGATCTTCATCTTGGCATATTGCAGCTTCAGATGCCCATCTTCAATGGCTTTATCAATACGAGCTAGGTCGGAACCCGCAGTTCGCTTTTCCAAAACGGCCAAACGCTCGGCCATTTGCTCATTTTGACGCTTTAACGCATTAATGAGATGGTTAGATTCACTGGCTTTGGCTTTGTGAATCTGTTTTTTGAGCTGTCGCTCTTCACGCCGCGCCAATCGAATGGCTTCACGTTCCGGGTCGATGTCCGGAATGTTATCGGCGCCATTATCGAGGCCATCAGAGTCCCTTGAGGGCCCTGACTCATTTTCATGGGGGTCATTATTAGAAAGAACTGGAAAACCAGCCTCGGCCACGGAGACCATGGCTGAGCCGTCACTTCCTTCTGAGACCTGGAGGTCTAACTTTTCTGTTGCATTCATAGGAAGGCCTTCACTTTCAAGGGATCACCCGTCACTTTAGCAATGACTTCATGATCGTTAAACACGCTGAATAGTGCAGTCTCACCTAGCTGCGGGTCGCCGTAGATCACTTCCCAGCGATCGCCGCCCCACTTAGGCATGCGCACATAATCACCTACCTCGATCCAGTTGCCTTCCGGCCATGGATTCAGAGTATCGCGTTGCTTGAAAGCTAGTGGTCCGAGTGCGATGACTTTCGCAACCTGGTTATTCCACTTTTCCGTTTCCTTGGTCTCTTCCACAAGCATAATGCCGGAGCTGGTTACCGTCTTGCGCGTCTGTCGCCATTGCACAAGAATACGCCCACCCACAGGCACTGCACCGGGATCAACTGCAGGAAATGCTTCCCGCAACGCTGCTTCATTCGAAGCGTCCCGCTCAATTGTCATCATCCTGTTCCTTCAAGAGGTCATTCAAAATGTCCAGAGCTTTCACAAGCCCTTGGTGCTGGCCAACTAGCCGTTGGTAGGCATCAAAGGTAGTGGCATTGCCACTAACCAAGGATTCGGATATTTTACGCATTTCGGCTTCTACAGCACCGATGTAGTCGCCAACGTATCGCATTACTTCTTCTTAGCTTGCGCCAGGCCACCAGATTTTGCTGCGGGCTTAGCAGGCGCCGAGCCGCCTTTCATGGATGAACCATCAAGCTTTACGCCCATGGCCATGCGCTTATGCTGAGGCACAAACTCACTGGTTTGACTTGCATTATTGGATGCCATTTAGCCCTCCTAAGGCTTGTTGTGCGCTTTGCTGCGCGGCCAAAGCAGTTTGCTGCTGCTCGTGTTGCAAAGCCGCCGCGTCATGCGTCAGCTCTGCGGACTTGATTCTTTCTTCGGTAAGCCGATCGGATGCGTTGAGCGCGATGTCGATTTGCTGCTGACGATTCTTAGCCAGCATATCTGCCTTAAGCTTCTCTTTCTGTAGCGCAAGCTCACCCATATCTTTAACTTCGCGTCGCTTAGTCTCAGCCATCGAGGTTTGAAGGATAACTTGATCACCGGCTTCCATTTGTGGCTTAGGCTTAAGCGAAGCCAGCATCTGCATGATCTGTTGCATT
>CAISOI010000033.1 GCA_903886985.1 uncultured Chthonomonas sp. | reverse complement strand
TGCTTCTTCGATTTGCTTGATAATGTATTCTGTCGAGCCATCAAGATCTGAGGCGGCAACCACTTCCTGTGTACATTCAGGGTGGACTATTACCCTGACGTCTGGAAAGTCCTGTCGGGCTTTGTCGATTTGCTCTACTGTAAATCGGCCGTGCACGGAGCAGTGCCCTTTCCACAATATTACCTTTGCGCGTTCCAGTTGCTCGGGAGTGGTACCACCAAATTTTTCGTGTGGGTTCCACAGAACCATCTCGGTGTCGGGGTCTATCCCCATATCAATGGCAGTGTTGCGACCCAAATGTTGATCTGGGAAGAAGAAGAACCGTTCCCCTTTGGCAAGAGCCCAATTTAGGATTTTACGCGCGTTGGAAGAAGTACAGCAGGACCCGCCGTGTTCACCAACAAATGCCTTCAAACTGGCGGCAGAATTGACGTAAGTGATCGGGACGAGTGTCTCTGCAGGTACTACGGATGTGATGTCGCGCCACGCATTTTCGACCTGTCGAATATTCGCCATATCCGCCATGGAGCAGCCTGCGGCAAGGTTCGGAAGGATAACAATCTGATCCTCGTTTGTCAGGACATCGGCAGATTCTGCCATGAAGTGAACACCGCAAAAAACAATGTACTTTGCATCCTTGCGCTGTGCTGCAATCTGTGAAAGTTTAAAAGAATCTCCTCGGACGTCAGCCCATCGGATGATTTCGTTACGTTGGTAGTGGTGCCCTAGAATGAGCAAGGAATCGCCAAGAAGCTTGCGAGCCCGACCAATTCGGTCAGCGGTCTCTTCAAAGGAGAGTTGGGTGATCTCCAGTGGAAGTGGAATCTGGAACATGATATTATTGTCCTTATCGGAAAGGCCAGCGAATTCTGGCAACCGTTGCCGATTCGCGGAGATGTTGACCTAACCCAATTGTAGTTGCAACTAATTTGATTCTAACACAATTTCTATCGGTTTAGTCAGAAATGTGCCTGTCACGCTCGATTTCGACGCCAACAGCTTCGGCAATGGCGTTCATCGGCGGGCGAATTTTTCGTACTCGAAGCTTGATGCTCTTTACCGGAAACTCTTCCAGAATAACATCAACAAGTCGTTGAGCCAGGGCCTCCAGAAGGCGAAACTGTTCTGAAGTTGCGACGGCGACGATGCGCTTAGCGACTCTGGAATAGTTCACTGTGTCGGTTAGATTGTCGCTGCGACCTGCTATGCGGGTATCAACTTTTAAATGGGCATCAACCGAATAGCGATGCCCAACTAACTGTTCTGCGTCGGAGGCGCCGTGATAGGCATAGAACTCAAGTTGCTCAATAAAGATGGTATCGGTGTGTATCATGGTTTTGGTAGTCTACCCAAAATATCATTATCCGGTCTAATTATCTGGCGTAGTATCTCCGAGAAGGTGGCGGACCGAATACATCTGCCCTGTATGGTAGGAAACGTGGAACACCAGATATTCTAAGAAGTCGCCGTAGGTGAACCCACTTGGATCACCGCCTATCTTTGCATCGGGGCTTGGGTTCAGTCGCTCGAGATTGGCGAGACATTCCTGGTGTACTCGTAGGTATTCCTGATACACTTCGCTTGGCGTCATGGCAAGGTGCACTTCTTCAGGTTCTGTGTTGACGCTCGAAGTGTGATATCGAAACACATTGTGGACTAACGGACTTTGAATGGAGCACTTTGAGAGGTCTTCGCCATCGCCTGCAAGCCGCACTGCTTCCCAGTAGGCTATGTGCCCGGCAATCTCGCCCACAGAGAGGAGTTGAGGCGCGGGGCGCTTCCACAGATTCTCGTGTGATAGCCCTTCAAAGGCAAATTGCATCTCAAAGACCGCCAATTTCAACAACTTCAATGAACACTCAAACATGATTACTCCAATATTTCGATGTACCAATGGAATATTCTACATGATTAGAACGCATAAAGGCAAAGTCGTATCGTATATAAATGTGGCTGCACAGTGGGGAGCCCGTGAGCGTAACTTAACCACAGGATGCGACATCTCAATGGCATTACAACGTATGGATGATTGCCGAACAGGATATCAGGGGTAGAATTCTTATACCGCTCATATCATCACGATTTGCGCCAGATAGGACCGATTACCAAGTGCCACAGAACATTTATGATAACGAGATTTTCTTTCAAGGATATAAACGCCTGCGCGATACTGGTGCAGGTCTCAATGACTGCCTCGAACAACCTGCTTTTCGAAAGCTGGTTCCCAACATAAAGGGAAAGATTCTAGTCGATCTGGGTTGCGGAATGGGGCACCTTGCAAGCTGGTGTGTTTCGCAGGGCGCTGCAAAAGTTACCGGAATTGATATTTCTGAAAAGATGTTAGGCATTGCGCGGGAGCGACATAGCTCAGAAAAGATAGAGTACAGACGAGGTTCATTGGAAGAGTTTGCGTTCCCTGCCGAAAGCGTCGATGTTATCTTGAGTTCATTGGCATTTCACTATACAGCGGATTACAACGGACTGCTGAAGCGTATATTCTCCGCTCTGAAGCCCGGTGGATACTTATTGGCATCGATGGAGCATCCCGTCATGACCTGTTCCCATTTTGCGGCAGGTTGGAACCAGGACGAGCAGGGCAATAATCTGAATTGGAGAATGGACGATTACCAACACGAAGGATTGCGCAAGGGCCACTGGTATGTGGACAATGTGGAGCGATATCACCGAACAATTTCTACATTGATTAATGGATTAATTAACAATGGTTTTGTTGTAGAGCATGTATCGGAGCCGGAAGCGATTCCAGAAGCAATCACAACGCGGCCGGACCTGACAGACCACAGCCGAAGACCGCCCTTCCTGATATTAAAAGCGAAAAAACCTTAGATGTCGAAGCTGCCGAATTACCACGGTTGCTTCGTTTGCGGCGACCACAATCCCTCCGGGCTAAATGTGCGATTCCATACCGAAGATGAGCACGTTTGGACCACTTATACTCCCGATGCACAACACACAGGTTATAAAGGAATCACTCACGGCGGGATAATTGCCGCGCTTTTGGACGAGACAATGGGATGGGCCCCTACTCTGACGAATCGTCGATTTTGCGTTACTGCTGAGTTGACAATCCAATACCTGAAACCGGCGAAGGAAGGCGTGGAGCTGCGCGTTGCGGGGTGGGTGACGGCGGATCGACGTCGAATATGGGAAACCGCCGGTGAAATTACCGACTCGGAAGGGAATCTGATCGCGAGAGCAACAGGCAAATACTTCCCGCTGTCGGTGGAACAGACGGACAATGTTGTTGAGTATCTTTCGTTTGACGAAGGGTGCGTTCCTCCAGAGCGCGTTACACTATCTCGTGACAAGGATGGTCCGGCAAAATGAAATATGTTCTTTTCACTAAGATGTTCAAGGAACAGTCCATCGAGCAACTCATTAAAACCGCCAAATCGGTGGGTGCGGATGGGTTAGACATTGCAGTGCGACCGGGATATCCGATCAACGCCACCAATGTTCGCCGTGCATTGCCTGCAGCTGTCAAGCAGATTGAGGCAGCCGGGCTTTCTATTCCGCTGGTATCGACGCCCGTCGATTGGGTAGACCCCGCCGATCCGTTTGCCGAGAACTTATGGGCCGCTTGTCACGATTGTGGAATTGCCAATATTAAGATAGGATATTGGAATTTCAAAGGTGGAGACTATTACGAAAAGTTAGATCTGGCGCGCAAGGCGCTCGACAAATTCTCTGTATTTGGTTCGCGATTTGGCATTCGTACCTTAATCCACAATCACAGTGGAAATTACATAAATATTAATGCTTCCGCAGTAATGACTATGATTCGGGACCGAAATCCCTTTGAAATTGGCGCGTATCTCGACCCCGGGCACCTCAATGTAAATGGGGAACCTATCACGATGGCTCTGGACATCGTTGGCAAGCACCTGGCAATGGTTGCCGTTAAAGATTCACTGATAGTTCGTGTTGGCAACAACAAGCCACGAAGAACGGACTGGGTGCCATTTGGGACAGGAACAGTGAACTGGGCGGAACTGATGAAGGGGCTGCATGACAGGGGATATGCCTCTGCCATCAGTTTCCACAGTGAATACGAAACTTTGAAGCCCGATGCTTTGATTGCACAAACTGCTGCAGACATCAGATATCTTCGAGCATTAGGGTAAACACCATTGTATTATCTCCCGTGATATAAAGAAATCCATGGCAACACGGCAACATGGCAACGATTGAATTATGATTTGTAAAGATACACTACCAAGCCAATTCTGACTTGCATTTAGCGAATCGACAGGTGCTGGGTGTGAGCTAATTGGAATTCAGGTTGTTACGGCTGGAATTCCATGCTCCGTTTGTACAACTGCAATCATGACCACGTGATCGGGGGAGGACTGTCCCCGGCGCTTCATGTTGTTTACGCTATCCATTTGCTGTGATCGTTCGAGTTGGTGCAGTACCTGGTGGCAATTACAACTTCTGCCACGTATTAGAACATTCATATATCCACCA
Source organism: uncultured Chthonomonas sp. (assembly GCA_903886985.1). GTDB lineage: Bacteria > Armatimonadota > Chthonomonadetes > Chthonomonadales > CAJBBX01 > CAISOI01. The sequence continues at coordinate 543 of CAISOI010000033.1, read as the reverse complement.
TTTGCAAGACAGAATCGTGCCTATGGTTTTCAGTTTTCGTTCGAGAGGTTTAGTTTGCTAAACGCTTCGATTTGTGAGCCGGCAAGCTCACAGTTACTGCAAATGTTCAGTTAGTACCGATTGTCGAAGTCGGTCTACCACACCGGAGTCAATTCCTAATGCGTCGATCGTTATTCAACTTTCTGGTGATCGATTGCCAGATCTCCAACTTTTGCCAGTAACAGCGATGGTCTCGCATTCCCAAAATATGGGTCTCCACTCTTGTAGACTCTGGACAGGTCTATTTTGCCGATGACCTTATAATGATTAGTCGCGTACATCATCAACTGCCATTTTTGGCTAACAGACTGACACCCAGCAACTTGCAGTCTGAGTCGTGAGGTATGATGCCGCGAGATTCGCCGTCTCAATCCTAAACACACTAAATATCTAGGAGAAACTGCGTACGATTCCTCTATATACAAATCGACTCGGTGTGGCGATGGCAGTGACAGGAATGGAAATGCCCGGTCTGCCCGTTTTACGGCTTGAATGGGCGAAATG
>CAISOI010000032.1 GCA_903886985.1 uncultured Chthonomonas sp. | reverse complement strand
CCACGAAGATCTGCACCCGAGAGATTGGCGAATATTAACCGCGATGAACTCAAGTCTTGAAAGGTTAAATCTGCGTGGATAAGATAAGCACCCATCAAGTTGGCAGCAACAAGGCTCTCTGCGTCAACTTCAAAAAAAACATTACCACTCTGTTTGTGCCGAATCTGTACCATAGTGACCTAATAATCCTAAGCTTTTGTAACCTATGAAGCAGTTGGTTGTGGTGTTTAACATAGACTACAGCCATCAAAACGCCTATAATAGTTATCAAGTTTATTATAGGAATACCGATGAATCTTAATGAGTATCTGTCTGATCGCAGAGCAATGATTGACTCCGCGCTCAACAAATTTCTCCCGTCCATAGATGCACGTCCACAAAGACTGCACGAAGCGATTAGATATAGTGTACTCGCCCCGGGCAAGAGGTTGCGTCCCATCTTGGCGCTGGCATCTGCCGAAGCTGTGAATGGCAATTGCGAATTGGTTCTACCTACGGCTTGCGCACTTGAATGTATCCATGTATTCTCACTTATACACGACGACCTACCATGCATGGACGACGACGATTATCGTCGCGGGCGCCTGACAAATCATAAAGTCTATGGCGAAGCGATGGCAATGCTCGCCGGCGATGCGCTCCTGACTCTAGCATTCGAACTCATTGCAGACAATGTTGCTACTGTCGCACCGGACAGAGTCGTTATGGCACTCAAAATGATCTCCAATGCAACCGGAACCTGGGGTATGGTGGGTGGTCAGGTAATTGACATCGAATCCGAAGGCAAGTCGATTGAGTTTGAAACGCTGAAATACATCCACGCGCATAAGACTGGTGCCTTACTAACAGCCTCTTCTGTCGCCGGAGCATTGTTGGTTGGCGGCGATGATGACCAAATTGAGGCTCTGACCCAATACGGCAAGAGTATTGGACTTGCATTCCAAATTGCGGACGATATTCTCGATATCATTGGTGATCAAGACAAGATAGGCAAGCCGGTTGGCAGCGATGAAGGCAATGACAAAGCAACCTATCCCAAGTTCTTTGGTCTAGACGGATCGCGACAGATGGCACACAACGAAGTCCAGAATGCGTTGGACGCAATCGCCAATCTAAGTCATGCAGCAGATCCCCTACGTGCTATTGCAGGATACATCGTAGACCGCGAACTGTAGCGAGGTTTCTCATGCATCCAGGAAGAGTCGTCGTTATTGGCAGCAGCAACATGGACATGGTTGTCACCACCCCTCACATTCCTGCCCCGGGCGAAACAATTCTCGGCAACAATTTTAGTATGATTCCCGGTGGCAAAGGCGCAAATCAAGCAGTAGCTGCAGCAAGATTAGGTGCCCATGTTACACTTGTTGCCCGTTTGGGCAACGACTTGTTTGGTGCTCGGTCTTTACAGAATTTCCGGTCTGAAGGGATAGACGTCAGCCACATAACCATCGATGCCGCTGCACCCTCAGGCGTTGCTCTCATCTGTGTTGGTGACGATGGCGAGAACGCTATTGTGGTAGCTCCGGGTGCAAACGGGAACCTGAGTATTGACGATGTCGACGCAGCTCGTGCGGTGATAAATGCCTGTGACGTAGTTGTGGTGCAATG
>CAISOI010000031.1 GCA_903886985.1 uncultured Chthonomonas sp. | reverse complement strand
GTTAGCTGCAAAAATGCAGATTAGCGCTCCGGAAGCATTTGATATCTCGCACGAATCGGAAGCGACGAAATCGCGCTATGGCATTGGCAATGCGGTAACGGACGACTTTGGCAAGCGATGTCTGCTGGCGGCAAGATTAGCTGAGCGCGGCGTGAGATTTGTTCAAGTTTGGAGCGGACCTCAGGGAGCCACTGGTAACTGGGACAACCATGGCAACATAAAGACCGAATTGCCTCCTATGGCTATGAGTGTCGATAAGCCAATTGCGGCACTCCTGGATGACCTGAAGGTACGTGGGCTAGATGGCGACACGCTGGTGATATGGTCGACGGAATTTGGTAGAACACCATTTGCTCAGTCGTCCCTAGGTAGAGACCATAATGGTGGCTCGTTTGTAAGCTGGATATGGGGAGCCGGAGTGAAACCCGGTGTCTCCTATGGTTCAAGTGACGAACTGGGATTCAAGGCGGAGATCGGAAAGACATATTCGTACGATTTTCACGCGACAATCCTCCATCTCATGGGTATCGATCATAAGAAACTAAGTTTCCGACAAAACGGAATCGACCGTAGATTGACGGATGTGCACGGAGAAGTTGTTCGAGAAGTTCTTGCTTGATTTTGTTAATCGTTGGCCAAATTGACGAGATCTATCATATCTATCTGAGCAATTTGACCGAGTTGAAACACCTGTTTACCTTGACAGTGATCTTAGCCCTAAAGTAAACTGTGAGTTGCATAGATGTTGATTGCTATTGCTTATTACTATGCCCTACCTTTAAGTCTGATCTGTTTCAAACACGGATTAGCAATTACAATTACGGTATCGACGTCCTGATTACGATAAATATAGGAAGACATAGCTCTTCCGGAGGGTTCCACGTGCTGAACAAATCCGCTCGCATTTTGCTTCTATCTGCTACGGTGACGATGTCACTCGCGCCAATAAACACTGCTGCACTAGCCGCCATCTATTACCAAGGTCAGGGCGGTCCTGCTGCTCCTGGTGGTGGACAAGGTCAGGGTGGTCCTGCTGCTCCTAGTGGTGGACAAGGTCAGGGCGGTCCAGCAGCTCCCGGTGGTGGACAAGGTCAGGGCGGTCCAGCAGCTCCCGGTGGTGGTCAAGGTCAGGGCGGTCCCGCAGCTCCAGGCGGTGGACAAGGTCAGGGCGGTCCTGCTGCCCCTATTGGTCAAGGCAAAACAGCTCCTTCCTCCCCAAATGGTGGTCAAGCGCAACCTGGTACCAGTCCGGCCGGAACGCAGGGTCAAGTTGGCACGAATCCGAATGGCACTCCGGTAAAAACTGGTCCGGGAAATCCTCTCGTTTTGCCAGGTGCACAAGGTAACAATCCACAAGGGCAGGGACAGGGGCAGATTCCGGGCAAGAACGGCAATCCGACCAATCCAGTCATTCAAAAGGATGCCAATGGTAATCCGTTAGTAATCAGGGATGCCAACGGAAATATTGTTCCACCTAAAGACGCAAATGGAAATACTCTTCCCGCCAAGGACGCCAATGGCAACATCATTCCTATGAGGGATGCCAATGGCAACATAGTGGTGCCTAAGGACGCAAACGGCAACGTAATTCCGCTGAAGGATGCGAACGGCAATATTGTTCCGGGTAAAGATGCAAATGGAAATAATATTAATGCCAAGAATGTTCAAAATCCGCAGCAGCCAATTAAGATAATTGGGGCACCGGAAGGCGCTGATGTATTAAGGGACAATCGACAGGCAACACTGGGTTCTGCTGACAATATGCGTTCCACTTTTTCGGACAATGGAATGGAGTATTTTGGATATTCCTTCTTTTCTGCTGCTCGTGCGCTCATTGATGTTAAGAAATTAATGGGGACAACACAAACTAAGGGGCCCAGGCAGCAGCAATCTGCCATCACAAAGACCTCTGATGTGTTGAATGATCCAAAAGGCAGAAATGTAGCAAACCCCATTAACCAAGTGTCCGGTGTTATTTCTGCCACGGATACCGTTACCTCTAAGCCAAATAATCCCAACGATCCTACCCAGATTACGGTCGGTGCTGAGCAGCCAAGAGGATTAGACGTTGGAATTGTGAACCAGAATCCCACCTTAGATGCCAATCAAACAATGTCAGGTTCCCAACAGGGTGTGAATTCAGGTTCGAATCCCTTTCAGACAATCATTGGTCCTGCCGATATGATGAACGGTCTGGCGCAAGCGCCGAATCCAGATAGGTATCAATTGGGTCCCGGAGACCAGTTCGTCCTGCGTGTTTGGAGCCCAACCTTGGAAGCTACGGAAACCAATATTATGGTTGACGGCCGTGGGGATGTGATCCTACCAACTGGAGATCGTATACAAGTTCGTGGTCTTTCTCTTGCCCAAGCTGAATCAGTGTTCCAAAAGCGATTGCTGCGAAAGATTGTTAATGTCCAACTCACTGTTACTCTTAAGCAATTGCGAACTATCAGCGTCACCCTCTTAGGTGAAAGTTACGCCCCTGGTAACTACCAAATGCCGTCCAATGTGACTTTGTATAATGCATTGTATGCCAGTGGTGGTCCTTCCGCACTTGGTACATTGCGAAAGATTACGTTGAAACGTACAGATGGTACTTCACGAGTATTTGACTTCTATAACTATTTGAAGGGTGCAGACGCGGTTCAAGATCTAGTATTGCAGCCGGGAGATGTCGTTTATATTCCACCTGTGGAAACGCGAGTGGTGGTAAAGGGCGAGATCATTACACCTGCAATATATGAACTTAAGCGTGGAGAAAAGCTAAGAGATGCTATTCGATACGCTGGTGGCGTTAAGCCATCCGCAGTAAGTCAACGCGTGTCAGTAGAGTCAATTCAGCCTGGTAGTGCCCGTAAACTTATTGATGCCAACCTCTTGTCAGCATCCAGTGCAAACAATCCAGTTCTCTATTCTGGAGATGTCGTCGAAGTTCTCAGTATTCGTGGGAATTTGATCAACGTTGTGCAAGTAGAGGGCTCAGTGGATCAGCCCGGCAGATATGCATTTACGCCGGGCCTTTCCGTAAGCCAATTGATTGAAAGAGCTCGCGGTACTTTG
>CAISOI010000030.1 GCA_903886985.1 uncultured Chthonomonas sp. | reverse complement strand
TTTATAGTCGAGCACTCCGAGCTATGCAGGAGTATAATTTTCAAACGGAATGGACTCCGGATTCCGAACTGGAATTGAACCGCATTGCTGGCACCAATCACAACGAGGTCGCCGGAGAAATCAAAGACCTCAGACATCTTCTCTGGTCGTCGATTGACAACGAAGAATCGATGGATCTCGATCAGTTGGAATATGCCGAACGACTCGAACACGAACAGATTCGCGTCCTTGTAGCAATAGCAGATGTGGCATCCGTTGTGGAGATAAACGGTGCTATCGACCGGCACGCTCATTGGAATACAACATCGGTTTACACAGGTGCGGCAGTCTTCCCGATGCTGCCGGACGTACTATCTGAGGGCCTGACATCCCTCCTTCCAGATGTCGATCGCCTGACGGTGGTCACCGATATGATTATTGATAAATCTGGCAAAGTTGGTTCGGTGGACATCTATCAGGCAGTCGTTACCAATAAAGCTAAGATGCACTATGATCAAGTCGATGAATGGATTGCTGACGGCCTGAATGAAGACAAAATTCCTGAACTCAAACATCTTCTAGGTTTGAAGGAGCAGTTGGAAATCCAATTAGAGGTTTCCGAACGTCTCTACATCAAGCGGCTCGACGAAGGCATTGTCGAATTTGATTCTGTCGAAGTCAGACCGGTGATGAAGGACGGTCACGTCGTCGACCTTGTAACACCAGCTAAGAATGAATCGCGCCGATTGATCGAAAATTTGATGATTGCAGCAAACGTCTCCATGGCAAAGAGATTGGAATCAGAGGGTGCTCCCAACATTCAGCGCATCGTCAAGACACCGCAGAGATGGGATCGAATTGTGGAGATCGCTGCTAAATTTGGGACGGAATTGCCGATCGTGCCGGATTCAAAAGCACTTGCCAAATTTCTAAAGGTAAGACGAGAGGCCGATATCAATGCATTTCCAGAATTGAGCCTATCGATTTTGAAATTGATTGGACGCGGCGAATACGTAGTAGTCCACCGGGGCCAACAGCACGAAGGTCATTTTGGATTGGCGGTTCATAGCTATACGCATTCAACTGCGCCGAACCGCCGATTTGCAGATCTGACAATTCAACGATTGCTGCATGTAGCTTGTGGGCACAAAGAGGACGAAATCAGCATTGAAGAGCTGGAAGAGATCGCCGAAAGATGCACCGAGCGCGAAAGTGCATCAAACAAGGTTGAACGCCTGATGCGCAAGATCGCCGCTGCGGAGCTGATGCAAAACCGGATTGGGGAGATTTTCTCGGGAGTGGTTACCGGTGCATCCAGCAAAGGTACGTATGTTCGGATCAGTTCTCCTCCAGTAGAAGGGCGCGTCACACACCATTTTGATGGGATGGATGTAGGCGAGCATGTGCGTGTTAAGCTAGTGAAGACGGATGCCGAGCACGGCTTTATTGATTTCATCGGGATCGAATAGATGGCGGTAAGTTCGTTTGTCCCAATGAAATTGCTCAGGTTATTGCCGGTGTTACTGCCAATTGTGTCATGCACTGGTGGGACACCCGCTTGTGCACAAACAAAGGTACGTGTAGCCGAGGTTTCCCGATCTACCAACCCACAGGAAAGTGGCAGTTACATCTTCTACGATTCTTTTGACAAACCAATTGATACTCCTCGGTATTTCGAAGTCGATGGCAAGAATAGCTTTGGATGGCAGGCGGGGTCCGGTATCGGTGGCAGTGGCGCGATGAAGTGTCAATTCGAAAAGGGCCAGGTCTCGGCAGGTAGTTTAAAGATTGTCTTCGGTAAGAATCCATTTCGACGTGGGGTTCACCAAAATGAAACGTTCAACGAGATTTATTGGCGAGTATATGTAAAGCATGAGGCTGGCTGGCAAGGAAATCCCGCAAAACTCGCGCGCGCGACTTGTATGGCAGCTGGTGACTGGAGCCAAGGGCTCATCGCACATGTTTGGGGCGGAAAAGGCGATGTACTCTGTATTGATCCTGCGTCGGGAATTACTGATAATCAAAAAGTGTCGGAAAAGTACAATGACTTCTCACATCTCCGCTGGCTGGGGAAAGTTGACGGCTCTACAGCTATCTTCAGCACAGCCGAGTCCGGTCGTTGGGTCTCTGTCGAATCACACATAAAACTCAATACCCCCGGCAAGAGCGATGGTGTATTTGAACTTTGGGTCGACGGCAAGCGAGAGGCATCGCGAACAGATCTCAACTGGCATGGAACATGGCAGGAGTATGGAATCAATGCTGTCTTTCTGGAGAACTACTGGAACGAAGGTTCTGGTCGTTCGCAGGCAAGATGGTTCGACGAATTTGTTATTAGTACGGCACCAATAGGTCCTGTTGCTTCTGGCGGCAATCCGACCATAAAATTGACCGGTGAAACATCCGGTCAGTGGGAGATGCAGATCGCTTCGGATCCTGATGGCAAGGCAGTTGTTTGGAACTCAAAGCGCCTGGGATCTGGGCAGTCATCCTCTATTTTAGATCGCAGCACGGGAACATTCAGCGGCAAGCTCGCCGGAAGGAGCTCGTTTCCGACAGGAACATATTGGTTAAGATTGCGAGAAATGAGCAAAAGCGGAGTGTGGGAGGATTGGACAGAA
>CAISOI010000029.1 GCA_903886985.1 uncultured Chthonomonas sp. | reverse complement strand
GTGCGAGTTGCAGAGAAATCGGTTAGGACCAACCTTGTAAGCGATATTGAAACAGAGATGGCCCTCATAAATCGACGTCAGTCCGTACAATTGCAAGAAGAGGCATGAAATTGGCTCAAGAACATAAAGTCAATGCTGGAATACTTGGCATTGGCATGTCCGTTCCCGACAGAGTTTTGACGAATGAAGAATTGGAAAGGCTTGTCGATACGACTGATGAATGGATTTTTACCCGAACTGGAATCCGGGAACGCAGAATTTGCGGGCCCGATGACACTTCCGCCAGTCTTGGTGCCGCCGCCGCTATTAAGGCCCTTGAGAGTGCAGGTGTTGCGCCCGAAGAGTTGGATTTAATAATTTGTGGTACTGCTACTCCTGATCATCCTTGGCCCTCCACGGCCTGCCTAATACAACAACGCATTGGAGCATTCAATGCCGCCGCATTTGATCTGAGTGCTGCCTGTTCAGGGTTTACCTACGGGCTAGCAACGGCGTCTGGTTTCATTCAAAATGGATCCATGAAGCGGATTCTTGTAATCGGCGTAGATACGCTGACAAAGCAGGTGGATTGGTCGGATCGGAGTACCTGTATATTGTTCGGAGACGGGGCAGGTGCGGCAGTTTTGGGTCCAGTTGGCCCTGATACAGGAATCCTTTCTTCTACGCTCGGAGCGGATGGGCGAGGGTATGATCAAATCTGGCTAGAAGCGGGAGCAAATAAGGCTCCTGTGATGATCTCGTTGATCGCTGAAAAGCGTCAGTGTATCAAAATGAAGGGTTCGGAAGTTTATAAGTTTGCAGTTAAGATCATGGGAGAAGCATGCCTCCAGAGTTTGGAAAAGGTCGGGCTGACTTCGGATGATGTCGATCTTTTTATTCCTCATCAGGCAAACATCCGCATAATCAATGCAGCCGCCGAAAGAATGTCTCTTCCTACCGAGAAGGTCTTTGTCAACGTTCAAAAGTATGGCAATACTTCTGCTGCCTCAATTCCGATAGCTATGACTGAGGCCCTTGAGACTGGATGCATTAAAAAGGGTGACACTCTTGTGATTGTGGGCTTTGGAGCGGGGCTCACATGGGGCGCCAATGTCATTCGATGGAGCCGGGATTAGATTATGTCCAAGGTCGCCTTTCTGTTTCCAGGTCAGGGTTCTCAAAAAGTTGGCATGGGTTATGATCTCTACAACAATTTTGCTTCGTCAAGAGAAGTTTTTGATAGTGCCAACTCTATACTTGGCTACGATCTTAAAACACTGTGCTTTGAGGGGCCAGAAGAGGATCTCAAAAAGACGGTTTATACCCAGCCCGCACTATTTGTAACTAGTTGCGCGGCTCTGGCAGCACTGCGGGAAACCGTCCATTGTACGCCGTTTGCAGTAGCCGGTCATAGTGTTGGTGAATACGCAGCGATATATGCTTCTGGTGCGATAAGCTTTGAGAAGGTGCTGAAGCTTGTTCAGAAGCGCGCGGAGTTGATGAATGCCTGCGCCGAGCGGTCCCCAGGAGCTATGTCCGCCATATTGGGTCTGGCACCGGATCTCGTTAAAGATGCATGTGAGCAAGCTAAATCGGAAACTGGCAAAATAGTTACTGTCGCCAATTATAACAGTCATGAACAGATTGTTATTTCTGGAGAGGCGGAAGGTGTTGAGCGAGCTT
>CAISOI010000028.1 GCA_903886985.1 uncultured Chthonomonas sp. | reverse complement strand
GCCAGCAACAGGTTGCCGCAGTTCCGATAGTCCTCCGCCCTACCTGCCTCCTGTAGTGACCGATCTAGTGATTCTCGCTGTTTTAGATGGGACTTAAGAGCTCGATCGACGTGAACGGTGAGTTCATGACGGGCGCTGTCCAATGCGTGCATTGGAATCACATTGCCGTAATAATGGTCCAGAGCAATATTTATGTTTGCCCGTGTGTGGCAACTGGACGCAGGAAACTGGGCAGGGGGAAACGGATAAGCTCCGACATATTCATTCTCTTCGCCTCGAACAATGACTGCCCGACTTTGGCGATTGGCATTGGTGGAAAATAAGGTTTGCCAAATCTGCGAGAGTGAAGCTGACTCTGTTCGCGAAAGAATCTCTCGAGTCAGAAAAGGTGACATCCCCTGAAACCTTGCCATGATTAGAGCCTGACTTGATTCTGGTTCTGAACCGATCTCTTTGCCTAACTCCTCGATCGAAACGCTGCTAACACTCCATGGATCGAGCTTTGTCGTGTCGACGGGAGGTGAGACATATTTCTTCCCGGGCAAAGTCTCTCTATGCCGACTGACTTTGCTGGTGACATGCTTCATTGCGTCCAAAATGTTGTGGTTTTCGTTCACCAAAATCAGGTTGCTGTGTTTTCCCATTAACTCAGCCGTCAAAGTCACACAGTTACCCTCCACATCAGTGCACTTAATATCTAGAATTCGATCAAATCCCCTCTGCTGCACGTGGGAGATCCGTCTCCCATCAAGATATTTCCTGCATATCATACAAAATGCTTGAGGAACTAAAGGGTTTTTCTTACGTGTCACCGTTAAGTGCGTTCGGGCAAATGTTGCATCACATGAGATTAGGAGATTGAAATTAGTGCCATGGTTCCTGACAGTGACAATAAGTTCGTTTGGGATCGGTTGCGAGACGTTCTGAATAACGCCACCCACGAGCGAATTTTTCAATTCGATGGTAACGAAGCGCAATACATAACTGTCAAACGGAATTTTGCCAGACACTTAACACTTCCTAACGTTAGACAACCTAACTTTGAGACAAACAACCAATGATACTCTGTAAGAATTCACATAATGATGATAAATCTTCAGGGAGACAGAAGGAGTGTTAGTTCCTTGCGGGGAACTAATCGACGTCAACCTCTATCGACTCCCAGTCGATATCTACTAAACATTATAGAGTTAAAGCGTCAAATGGCAATGATAGATCGCGATTTCACCAAAATAGAGAAGCATTGGCGGGCTGTCCTGCCAGCCACTTTCCGAAAGCTCTATTCGGCATATGACGAACCCCTTGTCGGTGTATGTGAGTTCTTTTCTCTCTCAACTATCCTAAACGACCAGGAGAGATGGCGGGGAATGCTGCCGCAATTCCACCCATTTGCTGAGGATGGGGATGAGAACTTCTATGGGTTTTATCTGGGTAAAAACGGCGATTCTGAAAGCATCCCGGTACTCTTCTGGAACCACGAATACGACCATTACTATCCAGTGGGATCGGACTTTGATGGATTTCTAAGGTACGCAGTTCATGAGGGCCGATTCTTGATGCAGGATCGGTTCGAGGAAGACGAGATTGAAGAGGAAGAGTACCACATGCGGCAAGTTGCCGGGGTGACCGGAATTCCGGATACCATCGTGCTGGAAATCCCCCCGCGCAATGAACGCGAACTCTACGAGAAAATCGTTCATTCAGATCCACAAAACGCCTTTGCACTTTGCCAATTAGGGAGTTGGTTCTATAGCTCTGGCGATGTCCAGCGTGCAACAGACTGTTTCGTACGTGCATCAGAGGCCGCTCCCTGGTATGCAGACCCTATCTATCTTTTGGGCGAAGCTTATAAATCGACGGGGGATTTGGAAAGAGCTGTTGGTCTCTGGTGGCAGGTCGTTCAGATGCCAATTGCACTCTCATCCCGTACTGCCATTTTTGCAATTCGCACAGACATTGTGGACTGCGAGGTTTATGAGGCATGTACAAATCTCCTCATCGAGAATGTTGCCGAAAACGAAGTTGTCCCTAAAAACGCACTTTTATGGCAGCTACTAAAAAAAGGGGATCCGTTTTCGCCAATACCACGTCTCGAGCTTGCGACTAAATTTGCCGAAAACGGGGACAACGCAAGCGCAGGTAGAGAATTGCTCAATGCGTTGACTCTCGCGACTGAGGATGAAGACATCGCGACGTCCTACCATCAGTTGAAATCCTACTACACTGATTCCGGTAAAGAACGTGATGCAGCATTTTGCAGCATTGATAGCGAACTTGAATGAGATTTGATGCCAACAATTCGATGTGACGTGTTGATTGTAGGCGCAAGTCTCGGTGGAGTGGCGGCAGCAATTCGTGCCGGTGAAATGGGCGCAGATGTAGTTGTGCTTGAAGAGGGACAATGGATTGGCGGACAACTTACTTCGCAAGGAGTTTGTACGCCTGACGAAAATCGTTGGATAGAGATTTCCGGTGGCACGCGCGCTTATCAGTCCCTTCGCCAAGAAATCCGGGACCATTATCAAAATAATTATCGACTGACTTCCACCGCTGCTGCGCAAGAACATTTAAACATCGGCAATTGCTGGGTCAGTCGCATCTCCGCAGAACCCAGGGTAATTCAACAACTACTTCGTGACAAAATTGCTTCACTCTCGGGCGTTAAGCTTCATCTCGGAGCCAAAGTCATCGAAGCTGAACAGCGTATCAACGAGATTCCTCACGTTGTTGTTCGTCTCCAGAATGGCGATGAACTTCAAATCACTCCAAGATTCATTCTGGACGCAACGGAATTGGGCGATTTTCTACCACTGGCAGGAATTGAACATCGGATAGGCGCCGAAAGTTATATCGAGACCGGTGAACCGGACGCGCCCAACGTAACTCGTCCCGATTGGATTCAGCCAATGACAGTTCCATTCGGATTGGAGTTATGCCCTAAAGGTGAAAATCATACTATTCCGCGCCCCGTGAATAATGATCAACTTAAGACAGAACAGAATTATCATATTGTTGACGGCGCAATGCGGGGAATGTTTGGAGAATTAGGATGGTGGACTTATCGTCGTCTTATTGATGCTTCGAATTTCGATGATCCCGCATTCCCCAATGATATCGCCATGATTAACACTGGATCAAACGACTACAAAGGCGGTGTGATACCGACTATAGATCCTATATCAGACGCAGAGACTATTGCGCGAGCTAGAGATGCGTCACTCGGTTATATCTTCTGGCTGCAGACTGAGTGTCCTCGCATTGATGAACCGGGCCAATTCGGTTATCCAGAATTCAGGCTTAAGTCAGATCTGTTTGAAGACATTTCGACCGACGGTTTAGCCCCAGCGCCCTATATTCGCGAGTCACGTCGGATAAAATCCAGGCGTACGATATTGGAACAGGATGTTGTTATCAAAGACGGCAAAGGCACTATCCATCAATCTGGAATACGAGCAGCCCAAATGCCGGACAGTTGCGGAATAGGACACTATTGGCTCGACATCCACGAGGGTGGAACGGATGAACCTAATCGGTTCTTCGAGACTGCTCCATTTCAAATTCCTTTAGGTTCCCTTATTCCCATTAGGGTAAAAAATGTACTCGCTTCGTGCAAGAACCTGGGTGTAACGCATTTGACCAATGGATGCTATCGGCTTCATCCGATTGAATGGAACATTGGCGAGGCTGCGGGAGCACTAGCAGCATTCTCAGTTCAAAATTCAGTCTATCCGACAGATGTGCTTGAGACGCCTCAGCTTCTTCGAAATTTCCAAAGAACATTGGTTGATCATGGAATACCGATCACATGGTACGGAGACCTACCTCCCGCCCACCCTTCCTGGAAGCCCGCGCAGCTGTTAGGAGCGTGGGGAATATGGCCATTGGGAGAAAATATTGATTTTATGCCGGATGCCATGCTCGCGGAAAAGGACCGATTTGGTGAACTCTCACAATTACCTCGGGAAATTACTCGGTCGGAAGCAATTAACATCATGTGGGAAAAATATGAACTGGGAGAAATAACGATATGATTGCAAATGGCTTAATCAGGCTGGTGATAGCATCCTTGGGGCTGGCGGTATTGTCGTTCGCTCCCGCACATGCTCAATTTGAATCTGCAGCCGGCAAGGTAGAAATCACTCCGACAAAAACAGTCTTTATGGCTGGGTATGGCAGCAACCGTAAGAGTGTTGGGGCTCATGATCCGCTGTGGGCACGTTGCATCGTTCTCAAAAATGGTGTTCAGACTGTTGTGTTAGTCAGTTGCGATGTATTGGGAATAAGCAGCTTCCACGGCGCCAAGATCCGGGCATTGATTACGAAGGTTCCCAAAGAGTGCGTTCTCATTGGCGCAACTCACACCCACTCTGGTCCAGATACTTATGGTCAATGGGGACCCAATATGATGACCTCCGGAGTCGATAAGGAGTGGATGGCAAGCCTATACCAGAAGGTCGCTAAACTTGTCGATGACACTGTCACAAAAACAAAACCAAGCTCACTTCAGTTCGGCAATATCTTCGGAATTGAAAAAGCTTCCAAAAACATTCGCGTCAAACAGATGCTGGATACTGAACTCGCAGCTATGCGGATAATGGGTCAGGACGGCAAAACAATTGCTACGCTCATCAATTATGCATGCCACCCAGAAGTGTTGAACAATAAACAGCTAACCTCCGATTTTCCGAATTGGCTTCGGATGCGTGTTGAAGAACGATTGGGTGGTGTAGCTGTGTACATGAATGGCGCACAAGGTGGAATGGTCACCACAGATGTTCAAAATGAAAGCAGCTATCCAAAAGGCGAGGCGTGGCCCGAAGCGGAGCGAATCGGAAATCTACTGGGCGATAAAGCGGTGGAATGCTTGATACACGGACAGGTCGTTTTAAACCCTGCTATTACCTTTCAACACAGAGTATTTCAGGTCCCTTTGCAAAACAATGGCTTCAAAATGTTGATAAAAGCGGGAGTTATTCAGGGAGTTGCACTTAAAGACGATGTGATCGAAACGGAAGTTAACCGATTTACGATCGGAAAAGCAGAGTTCATCACACTACCGGGCGAAGTTCTGCCGACCATCGGCATGTACCTCAAACGCAAGATGACTGGGACGTGGAAATTCCAGCTCGGTCTCACTTGCGATGCATTAGGATACATACTCACTCCGGAAGATTATGGCCAAGAGCTATACAAATATGAGACCTCGGTGAGCATTGGTGAAAGCATGGGTCGTATAATGGAAGAGAACTTGCTATCGTTAATTGCTGCTGGCGCGCAAAAGCCTGCCCGGAACATAGTTAAATAAGGAGAGACTTTTGCCATTGAATGGTCGCCTGAGAATCGGTTTCGTTATGTCGACCGAAGTTGGATGGCGTACACAATATTTGAACTGGAGAGCCTGTCTCAAACCAGAGATGGGTGTAGATCCTGTATGGATTCCGATCCAATGGTGGAAAGAAGGGGGTCTTCTTGAACGCATACCAGGTCTCCCATCAGGAATTAAGGCACGTATTCGCTCGCGATTAGAATTCCAAGAAGGTCTAAAAAATGCTCCCTTCGATGCCCTCTTTGTCACTGTTGGACACATTCTTCATGGCGCAGGAAGCAGGTTAAAGCAGCAGCCCTATTTTATAACTACCGATGTTACCCCTATTCAGCTGCATAGTTTCGGCGATCTTTACGGCATATATCCCAGTCGGTTCAAATTGTACGAAAAGCGCAAACATGCAGGCTGGCGCGAACGCTATCAAGGTGCTGCCGCCATTTTCGCCTGCTCCCATTGGGCAGCAAAAAGTCTGATTGAGGACTACGGTGTCTCTCCCGAAAAAGTGATTGTTATGCCGCCCGGCATCGAAACGTCCAAATGGAGTTTCCCTCCTCGAGAACTGCAGGACGGACCTGTAAACATCCTTTTCGTTGGCGGACATTTTTTACGCAAGGGAGGCGATTTGCTGCTGGAGTGGGCCAAAAACACTTCTCATAGTAATTGGAACCTGCACATCGTCACCCGCGACACTGTGGATATTACAGATCCTAGAATACACATTTATCACGGCCTCAATTCCAATGATCCAGACCTTATGGACCTCTATCAGAAAGCAGATATGTTCGTCTTGCCAACGAGAGGTGACTGCTATTCACTTGCATCTATGGAGGCTATGTCTGCGGGACTGCCTATAATCTTATCGGAAACTGGTGGCACCGGCGACATCATTCTAGATGGAAAAGACGGTTACTTAATACCTCCCGGAGACGGCGACCTGCTCGCAAAACGTATTGACTATCTTCTCGATAATCCAGAGACCCGCATCTCAATGGGACTTATGGCGCGCGAAGAGGCAGTCAAAAGATTCGATGCCGGAACAAACATTGAATCAACAATTCAGGAAATATCTCGGCGCATCGGTAAACCGATAAATGTGACAGTGCCTAAGCCGGACACCGATACGAAACCGATAGCGCACCAGAGACTTCACATCGGGTTTATCATGTCCACGGAAGTTGGTTGGCGAACTCAATATCTCAATTGGAAGGCAGGTCTCTCCCCAGACATGGCGATCGATCCAGAATGGATAGAAATAAACTGGTGGCGTGAAAACGGATTGATTGAACGGATGCCCGTAGTCCCTGCAGGTGCAAAAGCACGTATTAGATCACACATAGAACTCCGAGAAGGAATGAAACACGGCCCATTCGATGCTCTCTATATCGGAATTGGTCACGTGCTGCATGGTCACCAAAAGTTACTCTCTGCCCAACCCTATTTCATTACTTCAGACGTGACCACTAAGCAACTCCACGAATTTGGGGATTTGTACGGAATTATGCGTTCTAGATTCGAGTATTACGAACACCGAAAGTTCTTGGGCTGGCAAGAGCGATACCAGAATGCTGCGGGGCTCTTCCCATGGTCACATTGGGCAGCAGAAAGCATGATCAACGATTACGGTGCCTCACCTGAGCTTGTACATGTAATTCCACCTGGGGTCGACATGGATAAGTGGAAGTGCGATCGCACCGGGAGGGGCAATGCCAACACAGTGAATATACTCTTTGTAGGCGGCGCATTTAATCGAAAGGGTGGAGATCTTCTATTGGATTGGGCTGCCAATACAAAGTTGGCAGATTGGGAGATAAACATTGTTACAAAAGAGAACGTCCCATTTAGCCATGATAGGGTCCGAGTTCATACCAACCTTTCACCGAATGATTCCGGTTTGATGCTACTCTACAGCAAAGCAGATATATTTGTCCTACCCACTCGCGGCGATTGCTATTCTATAGCGACCATTGAAGCAATGGCCGCAGGATTACCAACAATCGTTTCGCGTACTGGCGGAATAAGTGACATTATTCATGATGGCGAAACGGGATATCTCGTAAACCCGAAAGACAAAGAAATGTTGTTTGACCGGATCGACTATTTGGTTCAAAATCAGGACGCCCGCACTCGAATGGGCATGCTTGCGCGCGCCGATGCCGAAAATAGGTACGATGTGACCAAAAATATCCAAAAGACCTTGAATGTCATTCGCAAAACTCTCGGCACAAACTGAGGTCCCGTCAACGGGGAAGGGAACAGACAGATGACTTTAGTAACACTTTTCTTTTTCGCTCATCAGCCCGATCGCCTGAAACCTTACGACGCGCGACGTGACACTGCACAGGTAAAAACAAAGGATCTGCATTCTCATTTTTTTGAAGACAGTCTGAATGAAGAGATCTTTCACAAGGTCGCTGGAAAGTGCTACTACCCTGCCACGCAGCTTATTCTTGAACTGATCAACCAGTATAAGGATGCCCCCAAACCTTTCAAAGTTGCTTACGGCCTATCCGGCACGTTGCTCGACCAAATCGAAAGATATGATCCCAAGTTACTGGATATTTTCAAGCGTTTGGCGGATACCGGACTTGTCGAATTTACCGGAGAAACGTACTATCACTCTCTCGCTGGACTTTTCAACAATGAGCGGGTCGAGTTCAAAGAGCAGGCACGCATGCATTCCGACCGAATTCAGAGCCTGTTTGGCGTTCGTCCTACAGCATTTAGAAACACAGAGTGTATGTTCAACAACGGCATCGCGGCAACAGTTCAGAGCCTCGGATACGAAGGCATCATTACCGAGGGTGTCGACTGGATGATGGAAGGCTGGAAGTCGCCAGATTTTGTCTATACCGCCCCATGTGGATTACCCGTGTTACTACGCAACTACAAATTATCTGATGATCTCGGGTATCGGTTTAGTAACAGAGATTGGGATGGCTGGCCGCTGCGCGCTGAAACGTTCGCAGGATGGTTGGCAGGCAATACAGATATGAACACCTTGTTGGCAATCGATTATGAAGCAATTGGTGAACACATGTGGGCAGACAGCGGAATTTTTGACTTCATTCGCCATCTTCCTGGCGAAATCATGAAATACGAACAGCTGGAATTCTCGACACCAACACAGTCCATTCGCAAGCTTCCAACTGTAGGGGAAATCTCCGTCGAAGATTATTCGACAGTCTCCTGGGCGGACAAAGAACGTGATACATCTGCGTGGCTCGGGAATGAGATGCAGCGATTTGGATTTGAAGAACTCAAACGAATGGAAGAATTGGTCAAGAGTACCGGAAACTCCGATATCATTGATTGTTGGCGACGAATGTTAACCAGTGACCATCTCTACTATCTTGCAACAAAGTCCATGAGTGACGGGGATGTACACGCCTACTTTAGCGCATATGGAAGTGTTGTGGAAGGATTTGTCCGTCTTCATACCGCGGTTCTGGACCTGCAGCACCGAGCGGAGCAGTTCCTCAAAACGAAGCAATAGTGACTAGTAATCGACCATAAGACACAATCAATCGCCGCCAATACAACATTGGCGGCGATTGATATAGTTCCCATACAGTGCCTAAAATACTCTCGTTAACGTGAGCCCGTAATAGGCTCCCTCTTTTTGGTATCCATAAAGTTTCGTGAGAACTGGTTCCTGAAGGGTTGCGATCAATCCCATACTGGAGCCTAAGTTCTTTCGATAGGTCAATGACAGATAACCGACCAGTCCGCCTGTATTAGGGTCCTTAGTACCATCTTCCATTGTGTCTTTGTCTGCTATGCGACCATTAAATTCAATAACAGCTGCTGCTCCATGCCCTACAGGTCTGAGCAGACCCAAGTTGTAGAAGTAGACGTCCCCATAATGATATCCGCGATCATTGCTTCCGTTGCGTCTTCCCTTCAGTCCGGCAAACCAAATGTCTCCCGGCTTGCTACCTTCCATGGTCACAGTAGCGCCTGCAACAAAGTCAACACTTCCCGTGCCGAGTTGAATATGTTGATCCCGAAGTGCCCCGGAACCGTCAACCGCATTGTTACTTCCCGTGGGCAGCTTCACGTCCAATGAAAATGCTGTGAGAAACTTCCCACCCGGCGACGGTGGTAATTGATATGCTGCGCCAAGACTAATATCCGCCAGTCCATGATTCGTCTCTTTCGGCGAACCGACAGCCGTAACAGACTTATTTACGAACGGAATACTTCCCGTGATCATCAAGCGATGCGTGATCCCTGTCGAGAAGTCGATTGAGGTCTGGTTGAATTTCTCTTTCTCTGTGATTCCGGGCATATCGGTGCCATTCGATTTATCAAACTGTAAGTATGAGATGGCCAATACGGTCTCGTGGGAATGCAGCGTTTGAGCACCGATCCCATGAAGGGCAGCTCCAAGTGCATGGGCAATACATAGTGAACAGGCGTTTGCGGGCGCTGTCGCCAACACAAACAGGCTCGCGAAGAGCATTTTCCGAATCATAAAATTCTCCTAAATAATGGTTGATTGTTGCAGTATCGTCGTGTGACGATCCGACCATTATCAGGAACGCGGAGGTGGAAATTGTGGGGTCAGACTGAATCGGGGTAAAGCTAAGGAGTAAGAAAGTCGCGTTTCAGGATGAAGCCCAGCACTTATGTAGGTAAGTGACTCCGTCACCAAGAGAAACTCTGGCAGCGGCGGCTGGACAATTCCCGTGTTTGCCGGACTTTGGCAGGAGCTAATCGAGCAATCAACTTTATGTTTCGTCGATCCAACAGGACTACAGCATGCCATTTTACAATGCAGTTTTATGCAGCAACAACCTGGCGCAGCGCTTCCATCAGAAAAAGAAATCACAGAAGCAACAGCCCCGAACGGCAGGAAACTGTTGACTATTCCAAGAACTAATACAACTAATAGAATTCGCCGTTTCATATCGAGTACATAATACCTTAAGGCACGCGAACCGAAATCAGATCGATTTTCTGTGCATTGATAAAGAGTGGAGTCCACATACGATGATGCATTTGAAGAAAGTCCAGTTCGCTGCTTTAGCAGGAATTGCAGCGGTATTAATGAATGGCGGATGTGGCGGTTCTGGCGGTCCTCCAAGTTCTAATGCAATCAACACAGTTATAAGTTTGCCGGAAGAGGGGCGCTCCTACATCGCGGAGTCCCAGCAACCGATCTACCAGACAACTCCACCCGCGTCAGGTCCTCAGGTTCCCAAAGCACCAGCACCAGGCTTCTACACCAACCCGCAGAAGTCCACTGCTTTGGTCAATGCACTGTTCCACAGCAATATCGTCATCTATTACGACCCTACCACGGTAACCACCGCAGAGACAACCGCTCTCAAGGCACTCGCCACCGCGAATGCGCTGCCCTACAAGGGTGTTGTAATAGTTCCATTCGCTGGGCTTCCTACACCGTTTACTGTATCCGCATGGCAACATCTTTTACGTCTTTCCCATTACGATACTGGAGCAATTGCCAATTTCATCAGTCTATACATTGGCAAAGGTCCAATGACGGCTGCTGGAACAGAACCGGCCCCGATCGAGAATTTCCCGGATGAGGGACATACTCATGTTGCCATCGGAACGACAATCACTTACGCCACAAACCCGCCAAACTCTGGCCCTCACTATCCCATTCCTGAACCAGTAGGGTTTTATGACACGACTCAGGAAAGCGGGTACTTAGTCCATGCAATGGAACACAGCAATGTTATTATCTACTATGATCCAACAACTGTAAAACCGGACACTCTGACTGCTTTGAAAGCACTTGCTGCCAAGAACACAGGATCCTTTGGTGGCATAATCGTTACTCCGCGAACGGATGCAACTTATGAGGTTATTGCTGTAGCTTGGCAGAACTGGGTTCGACAGAATTCCTTTGACGCTAAACAAATCCAGCAGTTCATGGACCTTTATATGGGTCACGGACCGGAACAGATTCCCCATTCGGATTAAGGACTAATCTTCAATTCTTAACATAAGTGGATAAGGGGAAGAATTGATACTTCTTTCCGCCGACGATCCACGTAAACCTTGGGTTTGCCCGAGTGCGACTTGTAGGGCAAATCATCTCACCAATTCTCGGATTTATATTGTGTGCTGGCAGAACTTCTTTGTATCGCTCAGTAGGCAAAAAAGGTCCATTCGTGTCAATGTCCGCACGGATATATGCCCCCCGAGAAGCTGACAAGATCTTTCTTTCAGCGGTCGAATTGGCAATCCCAAACTGCTGGGGATGGTTTCCCTGATCTGAATAATAAGGAAATGTCTGCGGGGTAGTTTTGAGCGTGAAGTATGCCCGATAAGGTTTTTCTTGCAATCAGGACATTTACTGTAATATTTACGATCTTGCCTAGCACATTGGCCGGCAACGGACCACCAAATATCGAAGACGAGCCATCGCCGACATTGAGATGTGGTATAGCTCCCTATTCATCTTTGGCGAGAATAGTGGCAGAAGGTTCGTTTCCAGAGACTCCAATCACTTCGTCGCCACTCTTCGATATCACCGTCATCTGAACTCTACCACTCTTTTCAAAGACCATTTCAGCACTATATTTACCCAAGGGCACGACATGGCGGACACTTCCGTTATCAGCGCGAACTGATACCAACGATAAAGCCAAAGCTATAAAACAGGGTAGAGAACGAACATTTAGTGACACAATGGAGTAATTTTCCGACAAGAGGTAATTGATCTACGTAAGTTTGAGGCTCAAATTGAGCTGCAGGAAACCGCAATTACAGTTGATCCGTTAGAAATGGTCGGACTTCCCACATAACTAAAAACTGTTGCCTTTGAAACGGTTAGTTAATCAGAAAATTCAAGTTTCTGATTTGATGCATGTTACTTCATTCTTTCGGAATTCAACTATCCTTGTGATGAGGTCAGCGGGCAATGATTGATCGAGCGGAAACTGTACTGCCCCTTTTGACCATTTGTAGTTCCCAAATTCGTGCTTAAAGGCATCGATCCCCGATGATGTCGGATAAAATCCAATGTGGTTCTTAAAGCCAGCGAAATAGACTATGATCTTAAGCATTTTGTAAGCGGGCATGGCATAACTAATCACTTCTTCCGCATCTGGCAGAGTTTGGCGAATGATTAGGCGCATCTCTTGCAACTTTGCCTGAACAGGCAACGGAAATGTTGCAATGTATGTATCGATTTCATTTGGCATATTGGGTACTTCCAACTGCATATAGGGTTTTCTCCCTGCTTTGTTTAAG
>CAISOI010000027.1 GCA_903886985.1 uncultured Chthonomonas sp. | reverse complement strand
TTATTTGTGAGTGCACGAGACCTATTGTGAATGTCATCAAATTCGATAATCACATTGGTTGCTCGTGGCGGGATCATATTGCCGGGTATGCCGCCACTCTGCGGTTGTTGAAGTGGACCCGCTGGTGCTGCTCCTTGAGGGGCTCCACGAGGATTTCGGCGTTGTGTGTTTGGATCCTGATCGTCTGCTCCGGGCCGAGGGCTCGGCGGCGTAGAGGCAGTGTCGTCGTCTTTGGGAGGCTCTGGCATTAATGGCAATATGTAGATGTTCGGAGGCGTTTGCCCTTGATTGCCACCACGGTTCGAAAGGAAGACAATATTGCGACCGTCGCGCGACCATTTCGGCTGGGAGTTTATGCCAGGAAATCGGGTCACATTAATCGGTGTTCCACCCACCGAGGGAACTATCCAGAGATCAGAAGTTCCGGTCTTATCCCGTTGGGAATATACGATCCATCGACCATCAGGCGACCAATCACAGCTTCCAATTCCTGTACCATTTGCCAGTCGGAACGGGTCAGTTTTTGACGGTGATTTATCTGCCACGATGGGAAGAAGATACAGTCCCGGTTCGGTACCACCTGTTCTAACATAGGCGAGAAGTCTGCCGCTCGGTGCAAAGTGCGGGTTCGTTTCGTCGGCAGGATCGAAAGTTGCCTCAGTCTCCTTTTTGGTTTTGACATCTTGCAAGTAAATATCGAGGTTTCCGTTGCGATCAGAAACGTATGCAAGAGTATTGCCATCAGGAGACCATATTGGATTACTTTGGGCAACTTTGGATTGGGTGACTCGTGTAGCGTCTCCTCCAGCGACAGGCAAGGTCCATACTTCGCCGTGAGCAATAAATGCAAGGTTCTTGCCATCTTCCGATAACGATAAACCTGTTGCTCCCTGAGTGAGGGTTGTCTTTTTGTCGTTGTTACCCATTGCATCTGCAGAGACATAGATCGGGATCAACTTGCCCTTCTGTGCGGAGGGTTTGACTCCAGCAACTGGGTCAACGTTGCCAGGGACCGGCATCGACCATAGTTGAAAGTTCTGTTCGTAGGCTATTGTTGTGTTATTTCGCGAGATAGATGGAAAGCGGACGGGAGCATCCGTATATCCTGTAATTTGGGTTGGAATTCCGCTGCTACCAGGCAGCCGCCATAGATTTGTCGTGCCTTCTTTTTGAGCGAGGAAATAGAGGTCCTTACCACCGTAAGTCGGGAAACTTTCATATGTGTCTGTATGTGTAAGCTGCGTAGCCTTTCCGCCACTAGAGCCGATGGTGTAGATGTGTGAACTCGCGCTTCCTTTGTAGAGTGGCCTCCACCACTCTTGCCTTCCCCGTGCATAGGCGATAGTTTTGCCATCTGGGGAGAAAGTAGCGTAACGGGAGATAGTTCGGTCATTTGTAATTTTGCGAACGTGGTGGTCTTTAATCGAGAATGTATAGAGGTCTGTATATCGCCCTTCTCTTGCCGACTGGAAGAGTAGTTGTGAGCCGTCGGGTGACCAATCGAGTACGATGTCATCGGCACTATGTGAGGTGAGCTGTCGGACTTCACCACCTCTTGCAGGAATCAGGAAAATATCAAAGTTTCCAGTTCTGTTCGACGAAAAAGCAATCCAATTCCCGTCTGGAGACCACCGTGGGTAAGCATCGTAGGCAGGATGTAGTGTTAAACGCGAAGCATTTCCACCATCTGACGGGACGGTCCAGATATCCCCCATGTATTCGAAGCAGAGTTTCTTGCCGTCTGGAGAGAGTGCGGGGTAGTGGGCGCCACGGATCGGCTTCGATGTTGCGGGCGAGCTCAATTGGATACCCGCGTAAACATGCATCGCTACCGTCAGCGCAACGACTACATCAGCGATCATATAAGAAACTTTCATAAAAGGTTCAACTCCGTCCGACTAATAATTCTGGTGATCGATGCCAGCATACTAACCGCACCCTATATTAATGAATGCGGCTATTTGCTGCGCAATTGAATTCTATTTGCGTTTGGGAAATCCTTTTAGAAGTGTCTCAATCGCTACCTTTAGCTGCTTGTCATTGTGGTCTGCAATGTCTTCAGGTGTCATTTCAACAGTAATGTCTGGTTTGACACCATTGTTTTCCATGTCTTTTCCGTCTGCATTGAACCAGCCGAACATGGGGATTCGGTAACCAGTTCCATCCTGCAGGGTCTGATCGAATGTCCCGATAACATATCCTGGCGTTGGCATACCGACAATTTTGCCCAATTTCAGGTTACGAAACCCGTTCGGGAAGATCTCTGCATCCGAAGCCGAGTTTTGATTGATCAACAAGATGATTGGTTTGTCCCAAGTACGGACAGGTTGGGTCATTTTGAGACCATCACGCGGCTGTTCGTAACCGTAAACTGGTCGGCTGATCTGTCCAAGGATCGCATCGTGCGTATTGCCACCGCCATTGTTGCGAATATCTAGAACAAGAGCCTCTTTATCATGGGCTTTGCCCCAAAGCTCTTTTTCCATTCGCCGCAACGACGGTTGGTCCATCCCCTTGATGTGGATGTATGCAAACCTTCCGTCTGACATCTTATTTACCAGGTCCTGGGCTTCTTTAACTCTTCGTTCGTATTCCAAGTTTCGGAATTCAGTCACCGCTATCGGTCTTATTTTTACAACTCTTGCACTCTCTTTAGTTGCTTTAGTATTGACGAGCAATTCGACGGTCTTCCCAGCCTTATCTGCAAGTAACTGATAAAGATGTTCATTCCACATTACGTCCTCGCTATCAATGGCAAGCACAAATTCGCCCGGTTTGATCTTGGGACCGAGGTCATCATCAGGTCCCTTAGGCATATAGCCTTTGACCTTCAGTCCGGGACCGGCATAATCTTCGTCAAAGCTGATTCCCAATTCGGCAGTTTGAGAACCAGTAACACCACCCGCAGGAGTGATTTCCGTATGGGAGCCGTTTAGCTCACCAACAAGCGGTGAAAGAAGATAAAATGCAAACTCTTCCTTGGTTCCTACTCCTTCTAACAGTGGTTCATACTTACTGCGCATTCCGCGCCAATCGACTCCGTGCATGTTTGGATCGTAGAAGCCGGTATTCAATCTTCGCCAGAACTCATTAAAAGCCTGTTTGACCTCTGCCTTGCGATCGAAATCAATGCGAGCTTCAAACGGAACGTTTGCAGGTGTCCAGACAGGACCTGTGCGTCGGACAACCCGAAGAGTACCTCCGGGACCGAGTGTGTAGAAGACGTTGAGATCGCTGCTGAACCTAGGCGGGGAAACAATATCGCTTGTACCAGTCATCCGCTGTGGAGCGCCACCGGTGATTGGTATGAGGTAGTAATCTGGCCCACCACCTACAGCGGCAATATAAACGACAAATTTGCCATCTGCGGTGATACCATATCCCGACGTACCGGTAGTTGTGATTGGTTTCGCTCGGTTTTCGATGTCATCGAAGTCAATTTTGACGTCGCCGCCTTTTTTGTCGTCTGGTTTTGCAGCAGGATCCGGTTCACTCTTTTCCGGTACAAGCGGGATCGAGTAGATATTAGGTATGCCGCCTCTAGTTGAGATGAACAGAAGGTACTTTCCGTCGCTCGACCATTCTGGTTCTGCGTTAGTGCCAGGGGTGTAGGTTACGTTAGTCGCCTTACCGCCAGCAACGGGGACCACCCAAACATCGGCAGAATCAACGGTATCTCGGCGAGAAAACGCCAGCCACTTATTGTCCGGAGACCATGAAAAGCTGTTGATACCATAACCGAACTCGAGATTATTTCCGTTTGCTTCCACAATTCTGCGTGGAGCCGACGAGCCATCCAGAGGAACAACATAGAGTCCGCCGGTCTTACCGCTTCGGAGGAACGCGATAGACTTGCCGTCCGGTGAAAGTTTAGGATTGTTTTCGTCATCTTGACCCGTGGTGAGCTGTTTTTCGACTTTAGTAGCCACGTCGATGGAATAGAGGTCAAAGTTGCCGTTACGATCGGAAGCAAAAATTAGGCTCTTGCCGTCCTTGG
>CAISOI010000026.1 GCA_903886985.1 uncultured Chthonomonas sp. | reverse complement strand
GAGGCAGAATACAGTACTCTTGCTATTTCGAAGGCAGGAGCTGCTCCCAATTGGGGATTGTTCTTAAGCTCTCAAATTCAATAAGAAAGTCGAACGGACCAGCATAAATTTGCTGGTCCGTGTACCTTTTGATCTGAGCCTATTTCTATCCTGCCTAAATTCCTCAAGTTCGGTTAGTTCCAGATCACTTTCTGGCTTGGTTGCGTCTTACTCTATGAAATCCATCCTCCGGGTCGTCAGCGGCAAAAATTCTCCACTATACGTTTTCCACTTACTCGACGGGTGCAATTACAAGAGTTGATGCACAGTCGATCCAAATCGTGTTAGCTCTCACTTGCAAGATGGTGTAAACTGATTAGGCTATTAGCATAGTTTTGGTGCTTGGAGTGTTATGAAAATTGCCATCGGCTCGGATCACGCCGGATTCGTGCTTAAAAACCGATTGAGAGACCAGTTAATTGCAGACGGTCACGATGTGGTTGATCTCGGAGCGCATTCGACGGTGTCATCCGATTATCCCGATTATGCGGCCACCGTTGGAAATGCGGTCGTTGCCGGCATGGCTGTGCGCGGAGTTTTGGTGTGTGGAACCGGTGTAGGCATTTCTATAGCCGCTAACAAAGTGCACGGCGTGCGCGCTGCAGCCGTCTCCGAGCCTGTCAGTGCCAGATTGGCACGCAGTCATAATGACGCCAATATTATCTGTGTCGGTGAGCGGATTGTTGGAATCGAAGTCGCATTCGAAATAGTACGAGTATTTTTGGAAACGCCCTTCTCGGAAGGCGAACGCCATATTAGAAGAATTGACAAGGTCTCTCAATTGGAGACCGAGGAATAATCAGCTTTTCGCTGCCAAGGAGCCGCACGTGAGTTCGCTTGATCAGACCAATCCCGCTTTTAACCCTCGCACTGCAACTTTAGCCGCAGTTGACCCAGAGATATTTGGCTGTATTCAGAACGAAACCGACAGGCTCAACCGCAACATAGAGCTCATTGCTTCAGAAAATGTTGTCTCATGGTCGGTGCTCGAAGCAGTTGGTTCGATTCTTACAAACAAATATGCCGAAGGGTATCCCGGCAAGCGATATTACGGCGGATGTGAAAATGTTGATGTGGTCGAGCAACTTGCGATAGATCGTGCAAAGAAATTGTTTGGAGCAGAACATGCAAATGTTCAGCCGCATTCCGGCTCGCAGGCGAACATGGCAGTTTACTTTTCGCAATTGCAGCACGGCGACACGATTTTGACCATGGAACTTGCCCATGGCGGTCACTTGACGCACGGTTCTCCGCGCAATTTCTCCGGGAAATTTTATAATGTTGTCCATTACGGAGTTAATCCTGAAACCGAGACGATTGATTATGATCAACTCGCACAGCAAGCAGAGCAGACTAAACCAAAGATGATTACCGCTGGAGCTAGTGCCTATTCCAGGATTATCGATTTCAAGAGAATGCGCGATATAGCCGACTCTGTCGGAGCCCTTCTCTTCGTAGATATGGCACACATCGCGGGATTGGTCGCAGCAGGAGTGCATCCGAGTCCCGTACCTTATGCAGACTTCGTGACAACCACCACTCACAAGACGTTGCGAGGTCCACGAGGTGGGTTAACCATGTGTAAAGAGCAATATGCCAAGGGCATCGATACATGGGTTCTGCCAGGTATTCAGGGCGGGCCACTAATGCATGTTATTGCTGGGAAGGCAGTGTGTTTTCTGGAAGCGATGCAACCGGGTTTTGCAGAATACCAAAAGCAGATTGTAAAGAACGCACAGGCTCTTGCAAAGGGACTTCAAGGTCACGGCTTTCGAATAGTAAGCGGTGGAACAGATAACCACGTTATGCTTGTCGATCTTCAGCCCAAATCCATCACCGGAAAAGTGGCACAGAACGCGCTGGACGAAGTTAGCATAACCGTCAACAAGAATCTCATTCCATTCGATCCCGCAAAGCCACTAGTTACCAGCGGTGTGCGTCTTGGTACCCCTGCGGTTACGACCCGCGGTTTTAAAGAGCCTGAAATTGCCGTAGTTGCCGACCTAATCGAAAGGTGTCTGGCGAATCTTGGTGATGAGAATATCCAGGCGGCGGTCAAAGCCGATGTCGAAGCGTTGACAGGAAGATTTCCATTGGTTGACGGAGTAGCGTAGTATTTCGAGAACCCCATGCCGAAACCGTTTGCACAGTCAAATATCCGTCGATTACTTACACTCTGGAATTTGAGTAACTGGAATCGAACCATGATAGGCATCTGCCTAATGATAGCAATCGCCAGTTTTGCAAGCCGATGCGTCGCATTAGATGATGCAGCGGAACGCGAAGCCAGATTAGTGGATGTACGGGACGGACTCTCTCGCACGGTTCGGGATACCGAGCAAAAAGCAAACTTCCTCGATACTATGCCAACAACGCGCGACCTCGTGAATGCGGGTGTTGCAAAGTTTGTTTTGGAACAGGATACCTCTGTTGCCGAGGCGCTCATTCTAAAAGCGTTTAAAACGCAAGAGATGAATTCTGGCTCACTGCGATATGGTCTTGTTCCGTGGCAGGTCGGTCATCCTGAAATAGTGGACTCCAACGCCATTGAGTTCTCAACACAGGGAATAGGTCCGCTCTGGGTCGAGTTCGGCTCCAAGCTTTCACCAGAATTTAAGGAATCGATGCTTACCCACATCAAAGCAGCATTTGAGGCACTTCGCAAACATGATATCCCTGTGTCCTACACAAACATGTTCCTCATGAAAGCAGTCAATCTTATTTTGATGGGCGAGGCAGTGAAGGATGCTGCTGCTGCTTCAGACGGATACGCACTCTTGGACCAATGGATGGAATACACCAAGGTCTGCGGAATTCATGAATTCGATAGTCCCACATATTACGGAGTCGATCTGAATAGTTTGAACATGGGTTATCGCTATGCGGCAAGTCCAGAGGAACGAGTTAAGTTTAAGGCAGCACTCGATTTTTTCTGGACTGAGATTGCGGTCAACGTTCTCCCAAAGCGCGAACAACTTGTGGGTGCACACAGTCGCGATTACGATTTTGTCCGAGGTACGGGAGGTCTTGACGCCTATCTCTTTGTGGAGGGGCTGCGTAGAGACCACACAACAGAGAGGCTCGATCTCGAGAAGACCTATCTGCTGTTGAACGGTGATGACCGAGGATATCACCCATCGACCGAAATTCGTAAATTGGCTTCGATTCCTGAGCGCGTTGTTCGACAGAGGTGGGACACTGCGCCAGAGAAAGATAGATATAGCTATATAACACCTTACTTCTCTGTCGGCGGAGCGAATGGCACCTATGGACCACAGGACAAGGTAACGGCAATCGATTATGCCAGCCCAAAGGCTCTACCGTCAGTCTCCATAGTGACGGACTCTACTGACCAACCATATGGCAAGAATAGATTTAACGATAAGCAGGGACATCCGAAGCCGGTACATGTTGCCAGCAATCCAACCATAATTCAGGAAAAGGGTGTTCAATTAGTTCTATTAGATATTGACGCATCGAAATCGACCCCATCAGAGTCTTTAGCAACAAATGTACTTTTGCCACTGGAAGTCGACTCACTGCAAATTGGTGGAGAAGGAATTGATCCCGCGAATCCTTCCAGTAGACCAATTTCACTGGAAACTCTGACAACAATTCGGGAAGGCACGGCGGGAACAGTGATTCGCATTTTGCGGATGGATGCTTGCGGAACAGAGGTGCCATCAATCCAAATAAGGACGGACAAAACTGGGCTTAAGAGTGGTGCTGCACGATTAACCATATATCATCATAAAGGGCAGATGACGCCTTTAAAGGAGGCGCATATTAAGGTTGCTATCTTATTTGTGACTGCTGTCTGTGCTGATGATGCTACTCTCGCGAAAATCGTCGATAAAGTAAAGAACGCGGTCTACGAAGAGAAAATTGGACCGACCACCTGGGAAGCTAGTGTCAAATTAGATACAATTTTGCTGGAGGCGGGTAAAGATCTATCCCGACGCGCTACGCTATATCGCAAAGTGAATGGCCACGATATTACGCCGCCGCCTGTGTTGGAAATTAACGGAGTGGATAAGACTGGGTTGTTGGGGGCGATGAAAGTCCCCTCCAACAAGTAATAATTCTGTGAAAGTTGTGATTTTACATTTCAGTTCGTCAACGGAGAGAGTGTATTGAAAAGACCATTTGCAATCCTACCGCTCATTGGAGCGATTTTCTTTGTTTCATCTGCAACTATTCAGGCTCAGAAACCCGCAAACGTCGGAGTATCGGTTGATGCGAACGACCTGTTTGACTATGACAAAAGCATTCCGTTGTCGGTAGAAGCCGGTGCGCCTGCAGAGACACCCGCTGGTATTATGACAAAACTCACATATCTCAGCATTAATAACTTGAGGGTGCCGGCCATTTTTGTCGCACCCAAAGGATCCGAAGGTAAGAAGCTGCCCGCAATCATCGTTATGCATGGTCTCGGGCAAGAGAAGATGGGGCTTTCAATGCTCTTCGGTAACTTTACCAAAGCGGGTTATTGCCTAATAGCCATTGATGCGCAATATCATGGTGAGCGTGTTTCTAAGCCAGCAATTGAATTGTTCGGAGCAAACGCATATGCTACTCGCAACATGATGATTCAAACGGTTGTCGATTTGCGCAGAGCTGTTGACTACCTTGAGACGCGACCGGAGGTGGATCCTAAAAGGATCGGCTATATCGGGTTCAGCATGGGTGGGATGTTAGGAACAATCACGAGTGCTGTAGAGCCACGCATTCATGCTCCCATTTTGGCATTGGCTGGTGGCGATTTCAAACTAATGTTTTCCCTGTCCAAACTTCCCTCTGCAACCCGAGCAAAAACTGTGGCGGACTTAGACACAACCACTGCTATTCGAGTTATGAACCCTGTCGACCCGATAAATTACGTAGCTCGTATTTCGCCTCGACCGGTACTTTTTATAAATGGCGATGCCGATTCTATCGTGCCAGTTCCATGTGCCAAGAAACTTCAGGACGCAGCCGGCCCAGGCAAAGAGATATTCATGTACAAAGGCGAACACGTTCCTGCCGGCGTTGAGATGTTTAAGGTCTTGGCGAAAGTAAACCAATGGTTTGATGCACATTTCAAGGCTGCGAATTAATGGGTTCACTGAACGAGGATGACGGAGCGCAGTATTGACGGGTGGATTTCAAATCGATAGTTGCGGGCAGAATGGTATTCTTCCATCACAGTGGATAGGCAAGGCAATTGAGGCAGGCGTAATCAGCGCAACGTTACCGATACCTGCTGAGCAGATCCAACCGAACAGTCTTGACCTTCGACTATCGAGTCGAGGCTACAGGATGAGGTGTAGCTTCTTACCCGGCCGGGAAGGACTACAGAAAAAACGAGAACGCTTTAGTTCTTATGTAGTTGATCTTTCAGACGACGGGTTTGTTTTGGAAACCAATCAGGTCTATCTGTTCGAGCTATGTGAGAGCTTGTCATTGCCAGAAGGATTTTCGGCGCGAGCCAATCCTAAAAGCACTACAGGTAGACTGGATGTCTTTTGCCGGGTGCTGACGGAATTTGGTCAATATTTTGACGAAGTTCCTGCCGGTTACCATGGCAAACTCTATTTGGAGATAGTTCCCCGGTCGTTTGCAATTAGAGTTCGTCCCGGCGATTCACTTGCTCAGATTCGCTTTCAGGTTGGCAGCGCTGTCGTGACAGATTCAGAAGTCGTGGAGATCATCGATGAGTTTCAGGTAATGACAAACAGTGCCGGGTATCCTATCCGTTCAGAAAGCGTGCGGATTAACGGCGGGTTTTTCATGTCCGTCGATCTGGATTCGGCAGACGATTTTGTTGGGTACCGGGCCAGAAAGAACAGCCACCCCGTGGATCTGAGAGCAGTTGGACAGGCTGACATTAAGCAGTATTGGGAACGCGTTTATTGTAGAAAGAAACAGCCTGTTATTTTGGAGCCGAACGAGTTTTACATTTTGGCGTCCAAGGAGCTGATATCGCTTCCGCCCCAATTCTGTGCAGAAATGGTTCCGTTTGATGCTGGAAGTGGAGAGTTGCGAACTCATTATGCAGGATTTTTCGATTCGGGATTTGGATATGACCCTGAAAAAGGCCGGTCGGAGACTGCATCAGCTGTGGTGCTTGAAGTGCGAAATCAAGATGTACCATTTGTTATTGAGGATGGGCATCCCTTGTTCCGAGTTATCCTCCTGAGAAATACCGAGGCACCTAATGCACTTTATGGCGCCAGAATTGGAAGCAACTATCAGGGACAGCGGTTGCGATTAAGCAAACAGTTCTCACAGGGTATTGAGAGAGACGACAGCGAGTCTCGCCTTCAGACAACGCTGGATCTTGGGTAATGGTAAAGCAATTGGTACGTTTTTTGAGAAGTCTTAGTGGTCCCCTCTCGCTCGATCGGTCCCGAAATTGATTGGATTGGTTGTGGCTTTCGTAATTGCTATGGCAGTAACGTGGATATCCACGCCCCCTGTCGCCGCACTTGCCAAACGTTTCGGAGCTATTGCGATCCCACGTGATCGCGATGTACACGATTCTCCAACACCAAGGTGGGGCGGAATAGCAATCATTTCCGGTGTATTCCTCTCGATTGTAGTGACTGTTAGTTATCGGCATTGGATTACCCATGGTGAGAATGGATGGAACCGACATCTACTCGGAATCCTGTTGGCGGGGCTCTTCATTGGTCTAGTTGGGATGCTCGATGATGTAAAGGATCTGAAACCGAGATACCAGATTCTCGCATTGATAATTGCCAGTGGTATCCTCTACTATTTTGGAGTTAGAATTGACGGGGTCTCCAATCCGTTGGTCTCCCACAAGCTCGGAACTTACACGCCAACAGACTGGATTCAGCTTTCCGTACCTGTGAGTATTTTCGCCACGATATTTTGGGTAGGACTGGTAACGAAGACCGTAGATGCGATTGACGGATTAGACGGTCTTGCAGCCGGAGTTTGCGCAATTTCCGCTGGCACTTTAGCATTGCTTGCTGCCGCATCTAGGCAGGCGGAGGGACCAACGCTCGCTCTTTTAGCGGCTGCGGTCGTGGGGGCATGCGTGGGCTTCTTGCGACATAATTTTAATCCGGCAAAGATCTTTATGAGTACCGTAGGGGCTCAGTTTCTTGGGATTATGCTCGCTTCGTTATCTATGTTGGGAACTTTTAAAGTGGCAGCTGCGATATCGGTGGTTGTACCGTTATTAGTTCTTGGTGTGCCTATATTCGATTATGCGGTGGTTCTAGGCAAGAGGATTGCGAGTCAAGCACCCTTAACTAAGGCAGATCGTCGCCATTTGCACCACCGGCTTATTGACCGAGGTTTGAGTAAACAGCAGGCGGTTCTGGTGATCTATGCGTGTACGGCTGTATGTTGTGCGATTGCGGTGTTGTTCTTCAAATTTGTTCGTTAACACATAATTACTACTCGATTGGGATTACTTTTTTGACGAAGCCTATTCGCGCCCTTTGTATATTCGGAACTAGACCAGACGCAGTTAAGATGGCACCGATTGTCAAGGAACTACAGAAGAGACCAGAGAATTTTGAAACTCACGTGGTCGTCACTGGCCAACATCGGGAGCAGTTGGATCAGGTGCTTCGAGTTTTCGATATCACTCCCGAGCGTGATCTTGCGATTATGCAGCACGGCCAAACCCTCGCAGAGATAGCAACACGGTCGTTGACCGGATTAGATCTCGCAATTAGCGACATTCAGCCGGACGTCGTATTAGCTCAGGGTGATACCAGCACGACCTTCATTGCCTCCCTCGCCGCGTTTTACCATCGAGTGCCATTTGCGCATGTTGAGGCAGGACTTCGGACCGACAATCTCTACGATCCCTTTCCCGAAGAGATGAATCGCAGGTTAACGGGGGTTATCGCCAAGTTTCATTTTGCACCGACGGAGACGTCTAAGCAAAATTTATTGAGAGAACACGTTGCGCCGGATGATGTTTGGGTGACTGGCAACACGGGAATTGATGCTCTACTCTCTATTGCTGCGAGAGAATATCAGTTCGAAGATCCAGACTTGATGAAAATTGCAGAACGAAATCAGCGAGTTGTGCTTATCACCGCGCACAGAAGAGAGAATTTGGGAGAGCCTCTTTCGGACATCTGCCATGCTGTGCTTCAGCTTTCAAGCGACTTCAAAGACATTCAATTTATCTATGCACTTCACAAAAACCCAGCAGTGCGTGACATCGTATACCCAATATTAGGCGGTATTTCGAATGTTCACTTGATTGAGCCTCCTGACTATGTGCCTTTTGTCAAACTCATGCAGATAAGCACACTCATCCTTACGGATTCTGGGGGAGTTCAGGAAGAAGCACCGAGTTTGGGTGTACCAGTGTTGGTTTTACGGAAAACAACTGAGCGTCCAGAAGGCGTTGAAGCTGGAGTTTCGAAATTGGTGGGTACCGACAAGAGTGTCATAATAGCAAATGCTGTCGACCTGTTGACAAACACGGATAGCCACCGTGCGATGGCGCGAGCGGTCAATCCATATGGGTTGGGCATTGCGGCCAGATCAATCTG
>CAISOI010000025.1 GCA_903886985.1 uncultured Chthonomonas sp. | reverse complement strand
TTCACTTGGACACGCTGTCCAAATTGGAAAGAGAATCGTGCGGGCACATTTTCAGCCATTGCCTGTCACCTCTTCTCCGGCGCTGCCACACCCATTCGTAGTTAGGTTCCAAACTGCCTAACCTGCTCGGGAACGCCTGCCTTTCTCACGTGGTATTGTTGAACTATAAGTTATTATTCAACAATCATAAGATAGTTGCCATAGGCTAAATAACAGCAGATGTGTTAATCACGTCACATATCGTTGAAGGACTACCACGTTATTTCAAGCATATCGACGGGCAAATCTGCTCCAAATTGCGTGGAAGCATTACGAGGGTTAACCAATGCAGTATATACTAAACGATCGACGAATACCGGAAGCACATCACCGTCAAGCTCAAACTGAGCACCCACGACATATACCTATCAATTTTCT
This sequence comes from uncultured Chthonomonas sp., assembly GCA_903886985.1. Classification (GTDB taxonomy): domain Bacteria; phylum Armatimonadota; class Chthonomonadetes; order Chthonomonadales; family CAJBBX01; genus CAISOI01. The sequence goes on along the minus strand of CAISOI010000025.1, from coordinate 2,777 downwards.
GGTATACCACCAAACAAGCATCAACAAATAAGGACATGATGACAATGTCAAGAAAAACCGAGGAGATTCTGAGGTCCTCTCCTCGGTTACGGCAATAGGGAACTTACAACCTTCACATTGTCAATAACATCGCCCATTAATCTCCACAGAACAACCTGCTGGGGACCCACTCTCGGATGGCTTGCAAACAGTATCAGGGACATTGTTAGCATTCGTAATATTGGTCTTGAAAGGTCCCGGCCCACCGAAACCATCTGAGCACGGACAATGTGTCAGTGCACCTAACGCATCTTGATAATACACCACAGTTCGAGTATATTGGCAACAACCAGGATCAATATAAGGAACACAAAGTTGTTTACACAGTAGATCTGTGCTGACCAAATTTTGAAAGCAAGTAGAATCTGAACCGCACAAATCCTTTGCCGTATTGAAGCAATTGGCGGTCACCCCAGCCATCCCGCTTATTGCGAAGCCAGACAACAAGGCGAAAGCTGAAGTAAGTTTTACTACACTCGAAAAATTCATAATTTACCTTTCACTTGTTAAACATCATATATCCATGCATATTGGAGTACACCCCCTTTATACCATGTTTCTTCATCAAGCTTTCCGCAAACTGCGAATTCTCGACAATGTCCATGGAGTTAGCGGATGCCTGCCCAATAACCTTCAGCGTTGAAGAGAGATTCAATCGCCACCCGAAATTGGGAGTTTCGTTGACCCATATTAGCGGGCGTATCACCCCTTTATAATTTGTGAATTTAATGTTATATTGCACAAGATCGGGAGTTAGATGATCCACCCTTTCAATTTTCTTGACTACTAAATTTGGAGTTGCAACGTAGGTCTCAGATAAATAATCACCTACATTTTTTTCATTCAAATTTAATGTTCGCAACTCTTCCGGTGAAGAAAGACTCAACAGCTTCTTAATATTGTAATTCATCAACGCCGTAGCGGCATCATTTCCAACCTTATCCGCCGTCATCCGACGATTATAAACAAGGACGGCCGCAATGGCACAGGCAAGACAAACAGTGACTTTCCACAACATTTTCTTGGTTAAACCTATATATTGAATCACTCCATGGGAAGAATTATCCATCGACGTACCGGTCTGATTAATAGCAACTACCTCCATCCAGTTCGAATGAACAGTCGGCAGGCGTGCCATCGAATGTGGGCTTGCACTGACTTGAAGTGAGATTATTTGCCAGTGTTATTCTAGTATATACTGGACCTAAGCACGGGCAATTAGCTCCAGTAAATGTCACCAACTCTTTAAAGTAATAACAGCAACCAGCGTCTATATAAGGCGTACAAATCTGTTTGCAATAATATGACGAAGAAGCTACAGCTTCCGTACAATCACTGTTTTGAGAACAATTATTCCTCGGCGTGTTTTGGCAATGTAATGAAGTGCCTGCAAATGCAGAAATACTGCCCGTACATATTACAGCCAAGCCCACTGTCAATTTGGTAATGTTGAACAAATTCATATCTGACCTCCCTGAAATTTTACTTAGCGTATTATCTAAAGAAATCCCCAACCGAACCTGCAGGCATTTCGCTGTTTGTGATGCGACCATTCAATCGAATTACTATGACTCGGAATGGATCAAATGTCCTTTGGATTGCATACTGAGGATCTACATTGTGCTCAAAACAAGCTAGAAGTCCATGGTTAGAACCCTCTTTGATCCATGAGGGCTTCGTACCGTCAGGAATCACATTGTAAAGGGCGGAATAACTGAAGGCTGGATTAACAGGTCTGTCAGGTGTCCTTCTCCAATCCGGACATCTAGATGGACTATTCCTGCTCAGCGGAACGAGAAATGAGTTTATTGCGGTAAAACCTGTAGGCAATCCTATTTGAGACATATTCATTTTATCGCCCGGATTGGGATCAATACCGTCGTAGTCGGTTCTATATAGCGAGTAAGCGGTCCACAATTGCTTCAGATTAGAGGTGCAGACAGTCTGTCGTGCCCGTTCCCGGGCTGGTGCCATGGCTACAAATATCAACGCCGCCAATGCCGCAACAATTGCGATGCAGACCAAGATTTCAACGATGGTGAAACCGCGATTGATGTTCACCTTTGACCCATTTGCATGCATTTATGAGGTCCTTATGGTCGTTCAGTAAACCAAAAGTACTTATTTCGGGAATAAGAAATTGCAAGTGACAAGGCGTGCCAAAGATATTAGGTTATTCTGACAAAGTCCCATTATGCGTTGGACGAAGACCTTGAAGAAGAGGTTTCACAAAGACTAAAGACAAAGGAATAAAAATTAACTAACACGGTCTCCTTATCTCGCCCCATTTTGATCACAACCAATTCCGAGAGGAATCAACTTTCCATGTGCCAACGACTCCTTCGCTGCCTCCGCAATGCGAATTGCCCATACTCCATCCGCAGGTGAAACCGGTGCATGCGCCCCGTGCAAAACGGAGTTCGCAAACCCTTCCAACATTCTCTTGAATGTCAATTTGCCCTGAACATCCGCAGTAAGAGTAGACTGTTGAACTCCACTTTCTGTTACCAGTGTCTGCCGACCCGCACCCAATGGCAACTCTATCTCCCTACGGACGTGACCTTTGTCTCCAAAGCACTCCACACGCAAACCAAAACCGATACATCTCCAACAAACATCAATAACAGCGGAATCGCCCTTCCCAAAGTCGATTATCACAGTGACATCATTTCCAGGTGAGTCCGAACCATGCGCAAAAACAGCAATAGGATTACGCTGAAACAGCCACCTGGCTAGAT
>CAISOI010000024.1 GCA_903886985.1 uncultured Chthonomonas sp. | reverse complement strand
CTCTGTTGGAGAAGAAGGGTGTAATTCGATCATCTTCGGAGTTTGTTAACCTTACTAAGTCGCCTTCTGGAGTTGTCGTGCCATTTGAGCTTCCAACAAACGGTATGGAAGGATATCTCTTTCCCGACACATATAGCTTCAAGGCCAATGAAAGTACTTCACGTGTTGCTCAAGTAATGATTAATCAATTTGTGACTGTGTTCTACTCTAAGTACAAGGCTGAGATCGAGAAGAATAGTCATACACTAAATGAACTCGTGACCATTGCCTCCATGATTGAGCGCGAAGCCGAAGTCCCAAATGACCGGGCGTTGATCGCCGGAGTTATTGAAAATCGTCTTAAAAAGGGTATGAAACTTGATATTGACGCGACAGTATTGTATGCTCTGGGGCATCACAAAAACAGAGTGTTGTACAGCGACTTGAAGGTTGATTCGCCTTATAACACTTATCGGCATAAAGGATTGCCTCCAGGACCAATCTGTTCGCCAGGGCTTCCAAGCCTTGAGGCTGCTTTGCATCCCGCATCTCACAAGTTTCTGTTTTATGTTGCTCAGCAGGATGGTAGTCACTTGTTTGCATCGACAGAATCGGAACACAATAGGAATGTTGCGCGCTATCGAGCACAGAAGAAGGCTAGCAAAAGTCTCGAAGCAGAATAGAAGTTAAGATACATTGATGTTTACATCGGAGATACGTGACTGTAGATGATTGAAATCGAGACCCATGACCACACAAAAGGGCTAATGCGATTCTGCCCTAGGCGTTATTGCCACAAAGGCGTAACTGAGATTCGGGTTACAGAACTTAGAGCGCAAGGGATTGAGGGCATATTGTTGGACCTCGATAACACTCTTACGCAGTGGCAATCCACCGAAGTGCCTTTACCCATTATCGAGTGGTTGAATAGGCTTAAGGCGGAGGGCTTCAAATTGTGTCTAGTTTCTAATACGCGTCACGGACAGAGGTTGGTTCAACTCTCAAAGGAGTTGAACATCGGCTATGTCCGTCGTGCATTTAAGCCACGTAAACAGGGATTTTTGATGGCAATGAAGGAATTGGGCACCGAGCCGTCTAAAACAATCATGATCGGTGACCAGATGTTTACTGACATTCTGGGTGGTAATCGCGTTGGTATTTATACAGTGATGGTCAAACCTCTGCATCACAAAGAGTTTTTAGGTACTAAGATTAGTCGGTCCGTAGAGGTTCTGTTGTTGGGGCTCTTCCGTCGCAAGGGCTTGATCTCAAAAGGGTAGTACTCAATCACTATTTTGTACGAACCTTAAAAAGTTGTTGCATGAACTTTAAGATTCCTGTATAATCTAAAAGCTGGAACTTTTGATGAGAAAGCGTTGTCGTTGAATCATAGCTGTAGTAAAGTTCCTGTAGTAACCGGGGAGACGAAAGTTGTGGGTTTGATGGGGTTTCCCGTTGAACACTCGTTATCTCCTGTCATGCATAATGCGGCAATCGCCGTGTCGGACCTGCAATATATTTATATTCCTTATTCCGTTCTGCCGGATGACATTGGACCGGCTATTCGATCACTTATTCCGCTTGGAATAGTTGGGGTGAACCTTACTATTCCGCACAAAGAGCGTGTATTGCCGTTTCTGGATGAGATTTCACTGGAAGCAAGCGCAATAGGCGCAGTGAATACCGTTGTAAACAGGCATGGAATGCTTACCGGACACAACACCGATGGTGTTGGATTCCGAAATGCACTTATTGAGTTTGATTATCAGGTGTCAGGGAAGCATGCAATTGTTCTGGGTGCTGGTGGGGCTGCACGTTCCATAGTGTATGTTCTGGCGGCAGAGTGTGCGTCTGTTACTGTCGTAAATAGAAGTCCAGAGCGTGCACGGGAACTTGTTGAGACTATTCATCGAGTCCTTCCAGGGGCGGTATTGAACTGGTTGTCTTTTGAAGATGTGGATAAGCTGAGAGAAGCGTTAATCAGATCGGAAGTAGTGGTAAACACCACGTCCGTTGGGATGTATCCTCATGTCGATGTGGATGCCCCAATAAACCTCGAGATTATCTCTTCAGACTCACTGGTAATTGATTTGATTTATAACCCGGTCGAGACTCGGTTGTTGCGCGAGGCACGTTTGCGAGGCGCCAAGACTATGAATGGTCTACCGATGTTGGTTCATCAGGGGGCCGAATCCTTCAGGATTTGGACGGGATGTGAACCATCGATATCTGAAATGTATCACGCTGTTAGGTCGGCAAATTTTGCTATTAAATGAGTCTGATTGAGACATCGGAATTGAAAAGAGCAATCGGTAACCACGTGTGCAGCATGTGGGTTAGAATTTCAAGTCCATTATCGGTTGCACGTAGAATATAGGTGTGTCATAATTCGTGGAGACTTTACGCAAATCAGGTCGGCACATCT
>CAISOI010000023.1 GCA_903886985.1 uncultured Chthonomonas sp. | reverse complement strand
GTTTGGGAATAATTTGATCAAACCGCTCCCCGATGCCTTCTCGTAGTCGACATGCAAACTTATATAGTTTCTCCATGTAGTAGGCTGTATTTTCGTCTTCCGGGGTGTAATTTTCCAGCAAACCTAATGTTCCGTCTCTACGTTCATAAACTGTCATAGAATCGCCAACTGCCGTTGTTCCAGCCACAGCTTTGGAGCGGCCTTTGGCGGAACTAGAATAGGTTTTCGATGTGATCCGCTCCCGGCGAGCCAATCTTTCAATGGGGATATTGTGTGTAGATAGTGCACGCAATATCGAAAGATAATTTTCCCCGATCATTTCTTCATTATGCTCAAGGAGCAGTTTAATGGATTCTTCCAAAAACTCCCGTCCAAATTTTTCGTCGGCACGGCTCCGCAGAGAAGCGCCTTTCAACGTAACCTTACCGCCGTAGTCTTGCAGCACATAGTTTTTGGTCTTCAGTGAAATCATCTTTTGGAATCGACCATCAAATGCCAGTCGGATTCCATCAGGAAGTATGCCGCCCACCTTCTGGACATATTCTCTTTCTTCGGCTTCGGTGACTACCGTCTTGGGCGGGACGAAATAGACTCCGTCGGTGTCTATCTCGATCACAAGACTACCTGTCTCTTTTAGGTAATCGGCAGTTTTGACAATCAGATTTCTACCGATCTCAGTGATCTTTCCCGCGGCGTTTGAATCATTGAAGTAGAACGTATTTGCCCCGAGGTATCCATAAAATGAATTAATCAGTATCTTGAACGAGTTTTGTAGTCCATCCCAGTAATCTGCTTTGTCATGATCCGATTTAACCTTCGCCTTGGCTTCCAAGCGACGATTGGTAAGTTCCCTCAATGCAGGTAGGAAGACATTGAGCCGATCAGACTCTGGTCTAATGTTGTGGCTAAGCATTATGCTCGGATAGAGGCTTTCCATATCTGCTTTAACGACATGCTCTAGTACACCGGTTCGCCGTAACTCTGTGTAGCCTCCCAGATTAGCGTTCACCATTTGGGAGATTGGAATTGAAAGTCCGTTTGCAAGATAGGTTCGAACGAGAAGCGAGTTGATCTTTTCTCCGGTACCTGAGACAGCGCACGAAGCATAAGAGTCGGGAACCATCTGAGTCTGGAAGAAATCAGTTGGGCAGACTAGCTCCGCCAATTTCGCCGTTTCGATGACATCGTGACCCGCATAGGCAAGCACTCTCTCAGGATCTTGTTCGTATATTTCTGCGATGCGATCTCTGGGCATCTCGACACGTTCCGGTTCTGCAAAGCCATAGGCGCGAGCTACCTCTTTCAATCCATAGCTGGCCAAAGACAATTTGGCGGAATCAAAACGCTGGACTGCAAAATAGGTGTCTATCACATGTCTGCCATAAATGGAAATTGGTGCGTACGGCCTGCTGTTTCCCACAGTGGCAAAGGTCCGGGGAGGCTGAACGCGCATCTCCGAAGCGTCTCGACCAAGTCGCAATTTTATCCCATGCCGCTCTGCACGGGCGCGAATGAATGGCAGGTCAAATCCGAAAATATTGTGCCCTTCAATTACGTCTGGGTCCCGTTCGCAAACCACCTCATCCAGCTTTACGAGAAGTTCAGGCTCAGGACCAGTCAATATCTCTAAGTATCCTCGGTTATCTCTGACAGCAATGATGAAAATCTTATTCGCGTCCCCCTCCCATGACAGTCCGGTCGTTTCAATGTCGACCTGCATCCGTACAATATCTTGCAATGCCATCGATTTGAATAGCGTCTTTCCCGTTTTCATCAGGGCTTGCTTTATGGGATTGGCATAAGCGATGTGGGGAGTATTGGTTC
>CAISOI010000022.1 GCA_903886985.1 uncultured Chthonomonas sp. | reverse complement strand
TGGTCCTTCGCATGTGGACACCTTCGACCCGAAGCCAAACCTTACTAAGTATCACGGACAGCCGTTGCCCTATACGAACCTCCCGACCGAGCGTAAAACGGGCACCTGTTTCAAGTCACCGTTTTCGTTTCAGAAATATGGGGAGAGCGGGATTGAGGTCAGCGATATTTTCCCGAACGTCGCGCAGAGCGTGGATGATATGTGCATCATTCGCTCAATGCACGCAGATGTTCCCAATCATGAGCCATCCCTCCTCCTGATGAATTGCGGTGAAGCCCGACAGGTGCGACCGAGCATGGGGTCATGGGTGACTTATGGTCTGGGGTCTGACAACCAGAATTTACCGGGCTTTGTGGTTATGTGTCCGCGCGGGTATCCAATTCAAGAGACGCAAAATTGGCAGAGCGGATTTTTGCCTGGTGTATTTCAGGGAATGTATATCGACCCCTCTAAGATGGAACTGCCCAAGTTAATCGAGCATATCAAGAACAATTACACACCGCTCGACGATCAGAGAAAGCAATTAGACCTGTTGCAGCAGCTGAACCGCGACCATATGGAGAAGAGGCAGCAGGACGCGCAGTTGGAAGCGCGCATTCAATCGTATGAGATGGCGTATCGGATGCAGATGGAAGCCACTGACGCATTCGACATAGAGCGTGAGCCTCAGCACGTGAGAGATGCCTATGGAAAAGGAATCTACGCTCGTCAGCTATTGATCGCTCGCCGATTGTTGGAAAAGGGAGTGCGATTTATCCAGCTCTATCATGGTGAAGGGCAACCGTGGGATAGTCACGATGACATTGCGGTCGTTCATAAAAACCTCGCGACGGAATGCGATAAGCCAATTGGGGCATTCCTGAAGGATTTGAAACAGCGGGGAATGCTCGATGATACTCTGGTCATTTGGAGTGGCGAGTTTGGACGAACACCGACTGTGGAATTACCAACGCCGGGTTCCAACGCAGGCAAGAGCAATGGGCGAGACCACAACAACCATGGATTCACGACGTGGATGGCTGGAGGCGGTGTTAAAGGTGGCCAGGTCATAGGCTCTACTGACGATTTTGGATTTAAGGCGGAAGTGGACAAAGTTCACGTCCATGACCTTCATGCAACTATCTTGCGCTTGCTCGGTTTTGACCACGAGAAGCTAACATATCGATACGCTGGGAGAGATTACCGGTTGACGGATCTCTCTGGCAATATTGTCGATAAAGTGTTCACCTAAACGTGTTTCAGATTCAAAATTCAGGAAGCTCCTGCTGATTTTTTGGCAGGGGCTTTTTTGTTTGTCTTGACGCTGCCCATTGTTGCGACATATAATCTCATCAGATTGGCGCCATGTTGGCGCATGCTACGACAGCAATTCTAATTTACCGAGGACGCATCGAAATCCAATGACCGCTGACAATGTTGTCTTGAATGTTTTTCCTGAGACGCAGCCCCTTATCGATAATGCGCGCTCTTTGCCAGACCGTCCCTATACGGACCGCATGGTTGATGTCCAGAACATCGGGGAATTGATGTTAAACCAATGCGCCAAATACGGCGACAAGAACTGGTTGACATTCCTCGAGGACGGGGAGAGGACCGCCACTTATACATATTCTGAGTTTGAGCAGGTTGTGCGCCAAACGGCAGGTTTTATGACGCGCGGATTGGGCATTCAGCAAGGCGACCGCATTGCAACTTTAACAGTCAATGACTTTCGAGTTCCTATAATCTATTATGCGGCGTGGTCAATTGGTGCGACAGTTGTGCCGGTTAATTGCGGTGAAGATGATGATCGCGTGGAATTTATTCTGGCGAATAGCAATGTGAAAGCGCTATTTTCGGCGAATGACCAACTGGAACGAGTAGGAACAATATCCTCTAAATTGCCGTTTGATTTGGCTATCGTAAGTCTCGGAGATATCGCCGACGACTCAATACATTTTGATGAGTCTGTCGCAAATTCCATTCCGTTGGTAGAATTTCCATTAGTTCCTATCGATTCAGAGGCGCTGATTGTATATACCTCTGGCACTACGGGAGCTCCAAAAGGGGTTGCACTGGATCAGTACAACCTGCTCGTGGATGCCAAAAGCATTACGGATTGGCATAACTTTACGGATGTCGATCGGGCTATGTGCGTGTTGCCCATTCATCACGTGAATGGCACTGTTGTGACTATCGTAACACCGATGTATCACGGTGGAAGCTTAGTACTAAATCGTCGATTTCGTGCACACGGATTCTGGAAGAATCTTTCTGAAGAGGCGTGTACGTGGGTAAGTGTCGTGCCCACGGTATTGGCCTTCCTCTGTGAAATTAGTACAGACCTCTCGACGTATGACCTTACAAAGTTTCGACATATCATTTGTGGTGCTGGACCATTGACTGTCGAGTTGGCACGTCGTTTTGATCGGCTATTTGGTGTTCGCGTTGTACACGGATACGGGCTCTCCGAAACTACATGTTATTCATGTTTTCTTCCGATAGACCTTGATGCCGCATCTTATCAGCACTGGATGTTTGAATGCGGGTTTCCATCTATTGGATGTGAGATCTCAGCCAATTTGATGGAAATTCAGGATGAGCATGGAAAAACACTTGGGGCTGATGAGCGTGGAGAAATTGTGATACGCGGACATAATGTTATGCGTTACTATTTTGGTCGCCCTGAAGTCAACAAAGAAACCTTTGCTAATGGTTGGTTTCGCTCAGGTGACGAGGGATTCTATCGCCTAGGGGCAGACGGGAAAAACTATTTTTTCATTACGGGGCGTCTTAAAGAGTTAATTATTCGTGGCGGTGTGAACTATTCCCCGTTTGATATTGACGAAGTGCTGGTTCGCATTCCGGGCATAAAAGCTGCCATGGCGGTTGGTTTTGACAATAGTTTTTATGGTGAGGAGATTGGCGCTTACGTGCAACTTGAGTCTGGGGCAACCGTTACCGGTGACGAAATAATGCAAGTTTGTAAAGCAGAATTAGGATACAATAAATGCCCTAAAGTAGTTATTTTCGGCGAAGATTTTCCTGTAACATCCACAGGGAAATATCAGAGAAATAAGTTAAAGCCACTTTTCCGAGAATATCTTACCACTCAGTTTCGAGACACCAAGAGGCGTTAGCCATGATCGGTCGAGGTAGAGTTACTCAAAAAATACATCCGTCACTTGCGATCTCCCAAGAATTGGCGCGGAACGAACGATACCTTGACTACTCTAGGGTGATTGCAAGACTGATCAGCACATTTGTATTTTGTGTTGCGTCTATAGTCTTATATACTTCGATGCTGGACCCTCGACCGGAATCGACCATGGGAGACCCTAGTAGAAGCTGGTATTGGATGTCGGAATCGGCTGGATCAACCCTATATGTTGTCGCAATGATATTTTTGGCACTCGGGTGGTCGCTATTTCCCAAGCGTATCAGGCAGGATGCCCAAGAGATTGTTGACAACCTGACGCTGCAGAATGAC
>CAISOI010000021.1 GCA_903886985.1 uncultured Chthonomonas sp. | reverse complement strand
TTGTGATCCCCGGCTCCATCATCGTTAGAATCTATTCTTATTCCACGCGAATTATAGATACCCAATTCGATGTCGAACGCCCTCGAAACACCTTTCTATTGAAGAAGATCGCCTGCCCGTGCATCTATCGACCAGTAATCCGAGCCGCCAATGGGAATGGTGTGTTCCACGTCGCCCGAATTTGGGAGTGGTTGAGCCGCGTTTCCCATAGTCAGGTTATAAGTAATTTCCTGATTGTAGGGTTGCGAGACTTTGAGCTGATAAGTTCCGGTTCTTTGAAGTACAGCCGTCCAACTACTCTTTGATTTATCCCCATCCGGTAAAGAGCTGATATCAGAGGTATCTCCTCGCCTCCCGGGTGATGCCAGAGATTGTTTTGATGAAACCAGTTCTAACTCTGAATTAACTGCCCCTCCATTCGATGTTAATCCAATGCGAATGAAATCCCCAGCTTTTCCTTCGAATGTCCATAGATCAAGTCCACCAGCATCCAGTTTTGTGCCAGATACAGCCGCCGATGTGGTCGTCTTGCGGATGTGAGCCGTTGACAAACCTACAGCATAACTCTCCTGAGAAGAATTATTACCCGATACCCTGAGGTAATAGGTCCCGGCAATTTCAGCCCGAAAAACCATTCTGTTTGTGCGTCTCGCCGAATTACGATCAATATCGGTTTCGAGCTTCTCGCCAATTGGGGCGTAAAGGATCATTTGTGGATCAAAGCGTGGTGCGGAGGCGCTAATTACCATCGTCTGGTTCGCTTCTGCCGGGAAACTCAACCACTGGGACATCCCCGAAGTTGAATAAGCGTTTCTTGGTCCAATCTTTGCAGATTTAGCAACAAAACGCGTAAGGCTGAGCGCGAACTGTCCGCCCGCCCCGGGTTTAGCAGCCTTAACCAGAATTTTATAAGATCCTGCCTTTGTAAAATGATAGAGCAGCAATGGGTTCTGGTCGCCCGGTTTGCGATCATCATTTTCTATGAGCACCTTTCCTGTTGGTGTGGCGACCTGTGCAACGGGATCAAAAAATGTAGAAGTTACCGAGACGATGATTGTCTCATTTTCCTGAGCGTCGATCTTAAAATCATTCGTGTCCCCCGGCGAGAGGATGCTGGTCGTTTGAGCCGAGTCATCGCTTCCTACTCGCCCCATCGAACCACCTCCCATACCGCCGCCGCCAAATCCACCTCCGCCGAGTCCACCTCCTTGTCCTCCTTGAGCCAAAGTTGGGCCGATTGCCAGCGCAAACGCGAATGTGAGGATTGCCGTGATAAGAGCGAGAGACATAAACGCGGATTTCATAGTGATTTGCTCCTTCGTAGGTGCATGTTGATAGTCTGAATTATCAGGCCGACAGATTGATGTCGATTAGACGAGTTGCGTCAACGATTTGGTTACGAAGAGGGATGGCTAATCAATATTGTATTGATTTACCGAGATGCGAACACTTCAGACTGTTTTCGGCAGCCATTCTGGTTTTCGTTTTGTGGATGGGACTTGGTACCGACTCTGTGTT
>CAISOI010000020.1 GCA_903886985.1 uncultured Chthonomonas sp. | reverse complement strand
GGACGCGCGCGGAAACCGCGAGTTCTTCTTCTTCATCAACGACCACTTGTGGAAGCGCGTGCAGGCAGATGTGTCGTTGGTCATAAGTTCCGCCCAGCATTGCGTGCCTATTTCTCCAACTAAGTCATAACCGACATGTTGTCCCGCTTGCCACAAATGGAATGCAGCACCCGAGGGGTCAGTAATGATTGCCATTCGGCCTGAAACTTCCACGTCGAAAGGTTCCACAATTACGTTTCCGCCGAGCTTCTTGGTCTTTGCTGCAGAGTCATCTGCATTGACGATACTTACGGAAAGACTCCAGTGGGGCGGAACATTTGCTTCGTTGGACTGATATAACGCGCCAGTATTTTTACCATTGAGCTGACACATGGTATAAATCATGTCTGGCCCCATCGGGATATCCAAATAGTCCCATCCGAACAGCTTACTATAAAGATCCTTCGCTGCCAATACATCCGTTGTTGCCAAATCTACCCAGCAGAATGTTCCGGGAGCGTGCTCCGTAATTGCCATTTCAAATGTCCTTTCGTGTTTGAAACCTGTTGAAGGAAGTCAATATCCTGTCATAACCGGATTTCACCTTTTTCGCCTGTTATACCTTCGACTAATACCGCAGGTTACTCAAACCTAATTGAAGTTTAATAATGGAGAGGTACTCCCTTGGTGCAAATATATTCTCAATCCTATCGGCTACTATATAAGTATTCCTGATTTGGACTTTCCAATCTGACTCAGATCTCGACTCTGCGGCAATCTGTTCGATGGAGATACCCATGAAATTAACCGCCATCCTTCTACCTGTGTTCGTGCTTTTCGATTTAGCTAGTTTCCTCCCAAGTGTATTAGCTCAAACACCGCCAAAATTCGACGATCACCAGAATATGATGGACCAGTTGGGCTTGAAATCCATCCGGCGTGGCCCGAATCCAAATGACCAGTCCACCTTTGACGATATGCTAGCAAATCCTTACAAAGAGACTATGCCAGACGCCCTGAAGATGAAGGACAGTTCTAAGGTCACCACGGCAAAGCACTGGCAAAAGCGACGTGAAGAGATACGTGAAGACTTTGAACGTGAGGTTTACGGCAGAATTCCAGTAAACGTACCAAAAGTTACCTGGGAAGTGACTTCAACTCTTCCCGGCATTGCCGGAGGAGTTAGAACAATCACAAAAAATCTCGTAGGACATGTCGATAATTCCGCCTATCCAACACTAACAGTTAACATACAGGCAAATTTCACGGTGCCCGCCGATGTTCATAAAAAGGTCCCAATAATGATCGAATTTGGGTTTGGTGGTCCCGGATTTGGTCCTCGCCCGGGCTCCACTCCGTGGACGACCCAAGCGATACTTAGAGGTTGGGGCTACGGGACGATTGTTCCAACTAGTTTTCAATCTGATAATAATCGACTTCAAACCGGGATCATCGGCTTGACTAATCTCGGTAAGCCTCGTAAACATGATGATTGGGGAGCACTCCGCGCTTGGCAGTGGGGTGTAAGTCGAATGATCGACTATTTCGAGCAAAATCCAGAATCAAAAGTAGATCCGAAACATGTCGGCATAGAAGGATTATCGCGTTACGGTAAAGCGGCCATTGTGACCGAGGCATTCGAACCACGAATTGCCGTAGCGTTAGTTGGCTCGTCCGGTGAGGGCGGTGTTAAACTCCACCGACACATTTTTGGGGAAGCTGTAGAGAATCTCGCCGGTGGTGAGTATTACTGGATGGCAGGTAATTTTATAAAATATGGTGCATCAGATCCTCCCAAAACAGCGGCTGACATTCCAGTGGATTCACACGAATTGATCGCCATGTGTGCGCCACGCCCATGCTTCATCAGCTATGGAACAGTAGAGAATGGGGATGCAAAATGGGTGGACGCCCACGGCAGTTTCATGGCGGCGGTGTTGGCGGGCCCGGTATACCGATTGTTAGGTAAGAAAGATCTAGGGACTCCTGGCGATTATCTAACCGATCCCATGCCACCTTTAAAAACACTTATTGGTGGCGAACTCGCATGGCGACAACATGAAGGCGGTCACGATGTAACGCCAAACTGGCCCGCATTCTTCGAGTGGGTTG
>CAISOI010000019.1 GCA_903886985.1 uncultured Chthonomonas sp. | reverse complement strand
TGCCAATGCGGTGTTCGGCATTCGCGACTCGCCCGGGGCGACCGCCCGGCGTCTTTCTCAAATGCTAAAGGTGGAGACTGTTATTGTGACAGGCAACCACGATCATGTGGCAGCGTATCATAACAAGGAGATTTTGCGTTCAGAGGTGGTCCGGTGCCGAGATGTGGATCGGGTCGGAGCCGGGGATGCCGGGGATGCGGGTATCATTCACGGATATCTGGATGGCGATCTACAGAAGGGGCTGAGATACGGTTGTGCGATGGCGGCTTTGAAGCAGACAATTCCGGGTGATGAATTGATCGTATCCAAAGAAGAGATTGAGGCCATCGTCAACGGTGGGCACTCGGGAATCCAACGATGAGTCTGTTGGGAAATGTACTCTGGATAGTCTTTGGTGGCGGGCTCGTGATCTGCATCGAATATCTGGTCGGCGGTCTGTTGCTTTGCCTCACTATTGTTGGAATTCCTTTTGGTCTGCAGTGCTTCAAACTGGGTTTCTTTGCACTGGCTCCCTTTGGTAAACAGGTGTACAAGACCAGTAGTAAGCCCAGCCCCATTCAGGGCGTGTTGAATGTTGTTTGGATCATTTTTGTAGGAATATGGATAGCACTGACCCATCTGTTATTCGCCATCGGTTGTGCCATTACAATCATTGGAATACCATTTGCTATTCAACATATGAAGATTGCCGAAATAAGTCTCGCGCCGTTTGGCAGAGAAACTGCTTGACCCTCGTATGACAACACCATCGAACCTCAAAAATTCAGTTTTTCAAAATAGTCCGCTCCGATTGAGAGAGGCACCTGCACTCGTTCTCCTGTTGGTGATCATAGCGTGGATGTTTCTATTCAAATCGACGTTTCGGTCGCTCGAAAATATTGGTCAGATAGGTCAGCAAGCAGGCATCCTTGGGATCATGGCGTGCGGTGAAGCTCTTGTAATTTTGACTGGTGGCGTCGATCTTTCGGTTGGCGCCATTGCAGCGATGGCAGCCTGTGTAGCGGGTGGCCGTATGTCGGCTGGAATGCCCTGGCAACTCGCGGTGATCTGCGGACTTGGTGCCGGTTTGGCTGGCGGTTGGATTAATGGTGCGCTAATCACCTATCGGAAACTGCCTCCAATTCTTACTACACTGGCAACTCTTCTCGGCTTTCGGGCATTTACCAATATCATTACCGGGGCCGTTCCCTATACTCCATTGAGCGCGGGATTTGGCAAAATTGCCTCCAGTTACGGACCGATAGTCTCTTTTGTATTGGTGGTTGTTGTCTTGGCGACAGTTTTGGCGCGAGTTCGGTTTGGAAGACGAATTGTTGCTATAGGTTGTAATGAACAGGCTGTACGGCTGTCTGGCATCTCCACCGATGCGGTGATCCGCCGAGTATATCTTCTCTCTGGACTTCTGGCAGGAGCCGCTGGAATTCTTATCAGTGGTGCTTCCAACAGCGCACAGTGGAATATCGCCGACGGCTATGAACTCAATGCAATCGCAGCTGTAGTGATCGGCGGTGTGCGTCTAAGCGGGGGAGAAGGAAGTATCATAGGTGCTGCATTGGGAGCGATCATCCTTGTTACTATGCAAAAGTCTCTGTTTCTGTATGGCAGGCCACAGGAGCAATATGGATTAGTTATTGGCGCGGTCATCCTCCTGGCGGCATTTGCAGAACAATTCCGACGATTCCGGGAGTCGAAGAATTGACAAACGTAAACTCCCGCTTTAAAATGGCTTTTCGTCTCCCGGTCGAGACCGGTGTCATTGCGCTCTTGGTAGTGATCTCCCTCTGGTTAGCGCGGACTTTTCCGAGCTTCCATACGGGCGCAAATATCTCGGATATCTTCAGTAACTGCTCGGAAACCGGAATTGTTGCTGCGGCGATGACTCTGGTTATTGCAACTGGCGGGATCGATATTTCTGTAGGCTCGGTTGTGGGGCTCTGCGGAGTAATTCTCGGAACGTTGACCGTTAACCACAGCTGGTCGCTATACACTGCCATCCCCATTACAATTTTGGCGGGTGCTTTTTGCGGTTGGATCAATGGAACATTGATATCTCGCTTCAAACTGCCGCCCATTATCGCGACGCTCGCCATGTTTTCAGCCGCCCGCGCAGGCGCATATGTCCTGAGCGGTGGAGACAGCATATCAGGTCTGCCAGATGCACTTACCAATCTTGGATATGGAAGTTGGATGGGAGTTCCGATCTCCGTATGGATCGCGGGAACGATTTTAGTATTAATGGGCATCCTGCTCAAGAAAACACGATTTGGCAGGCAGATTTTGAGCCTCGGTGGCAATCGAGTTGCTGCTCAACTCAGCGGCGTCAATATCATGCGCACGGAAGCTTCCGTCTATGTTATCAGCGGGATGATGGCGGGATTGGCATCCATCATTGTGACTGCTCGTGGGGCAACGGCCGTGCCTGATGCCGGGCAATTTTTCGAACTACGAGCAATTACCGCCGTCGTCGTGGGTGGCACTCCGGTAATCGGTGGGCGGGCGACAATGATTGGTACGGCGCTCGGGCTTCTCACAATGCGTGTTGTTCAGAACGGAGTCACCCTCTACAAGAAGGATGGAATGTGGGAGAACCTCGTAATGGCGGTAGTTTTGCTTTTGGCCGTAGAGGTTGACCGTTGGCGCCGAACACGTGAAATGAAAGCTTCTTGATATTGTCACAGACAAAATAATAGCGCAGTCTTTGTTTGTTAGAACAAAGACTGCGCTTCTATTTTATTTGCCAATTATCGTCTCATTTAGGGTGTGGTTATTTAGTGGTAACTTCGAACTTCTCAATGCTGGTTCCGTCTTCGCGGATTCCCTCAATGGTCATCTTTTTGCCATTCACTTCAAACCGAACGTGGTTGTGGCAAGTTTCCGCCTGAACCACGTAGGGCGTGTCCTTTACCACTTTGTATAAAGGCGCACCGCCCCCCCCGCTAACGATATAGTGAATGCCATCCTTCATGTGGTGTTGATAGTTGTGATCGTGTCCATTGACAATGAGCTGGGCATTTCCTTCTTTGAAAATGGGTTCCAACCGTTTGAGCATGGTATCTGCTGCTGATCGGCGAGCAGCCATATCTACACAGGTCATCGGAGTATGGTGGAAAAAGACAACGCGCCAAGTCGCGCTCTTGTGTGCGAGAAGGTCTTTTCTCAACCACTCTTCCTGGGCTTTGAATTCGGAGTCTGGTCGATTGCTGTCAATGGCAACAAAGTGTGTATTGCCATATTCAAAAGAGTACTCTTGCGGCACTTCAAAATACTTGAAGTAAGGTGCGCCTTCCCGTTCGTGGTTTCCGAGAGCAGGGAAGTAGGCTGTATCTTTTACAAGTGGTTTCGCTGTTTCCCAAAATACCGTCCACTGATCTTCTTTGGTTCCGTCTGCAACGAGGTCGCCACTCTGAATGACAAAGTCCGGCTTCCATGGGATCATCGTTCTCAAAACGGCGGCATGTTTGTCCGGCTGCGTACGATTGTCCCCGTAACCGATGAACTTGAAAGGTTGATTGGGCTTGGCAGCAGTTAGAAACGTTCCTGCCCCTTTTCGATCCTGGCAAAGAACTTCGTAACTGTAGCGTGTGTATGAAGCCAATCCTTTAATTCGAACTTTGTGGTGCGTAACAGGCTTGTCTTCTTTCACAGTTTCGGATGCGCCCGAGCCTGTAAGCGGTTTGTAGCTCACTTCTCCGACGGCTTCGGTATCGCTAACCCAACAGACTGTGACTTCCGTTTGGGTTGGATTTTGAAGGTAAGGCCCCTTGGAAATACCGCTTGCCGAAGCATGGATTGGTAACCCAACCACCGACGCCAGTGCTATTGCAAAAGTTCCAGCCGTGAGTTGATGAATTCTTTTCATTGTTTCTCCTGAAATCTAATGACCTGAAAATCTGAATACATGACAGGTAATAATACAAGTCTACCCGTCAATTCAAATCAATTATGGGGTGCGTGATAGCTCACATTGTTAAATTCTTGTTGTGACAGTTCAGAGCGTATTAAGCCAATATTCCACTGTCTGCGTCTCTTTGAAGTCTTTCCACAGTAAGGACAACGGTCTGCCGTTTCCGAAACACCTAAGTGGTACCAGTCCTATGAACTCGCTTTCAACTACTGAAACGTTTTGCTGACTCGCGTAGTGACAGATTTTCTCAAAGATCTCGTCAAACGGGGTCAGTTCGGGCTTAGTCACATTCATAGATACCTGAGCTTTTTTCACTGATGGCAACGAGAGGCCAATCGCACGGACTCCCAGAAGAGAATTGTTCGTAGTCCGATCCAAGCGTATCTGTCTTGCAATGGATTTGGTGGCAGCGAGGTCGTTCCGGTCTATCAAGAGATTCCACGCGACTAATGGACCTCTGGCTCCGACAACGACCGTGCCTGCAGTCGGGTGGGGGGTAGCTGGACCAAAGTCGGGGCAGAGTTCACCTGGCTTGGAACTACGAATTGTTGGCAGCTCTGAGACGCGTCCGGGTCTCACCGATTCCGCGTAAAGATGGACCGGCAATTTCAACTGACTGCCAATCTCGGCACCGACTCTTTCGGACAGCTCAATGCACTCTTGCATGGAAACATCGCGGATAGGCGTGAAAGGAATCACGTCAACAACACCCATTCGGGGATGCTCACCGCTGTGTTTATTCAGGTCTATTCGTTCCACGGCAGTTCTTGCAACGGCGATGGCCCCCTGTTCCACCTGACTTGGGGATCCAAGGAGTGTGATGACCATTCGATTGTGATCTGCGTCAGCCGACCAATCTACGACTGTTACGTACGATGAGGCGGAGTCGACAATGGCACGGATTATGTCTGTATTTTGCCCTTCACTGACATTGATGGCACTCTGCACCAATGGTGAGTGTCGATGGGTCAAGGGGCGGTCCAAACCGATTTTCCATCGGCATTCAGAATTCGGACGCGCGCCTGGCTATTGAAATCGTCATCAATGTCAATGGTATATGCTGGTCGCTTTCCGTCCTTTGCCAAGAGAACAACGACCGGTTCATCTTTGGCCGTTAATGCTATGACCGCCCGAGGCGTTTTGCCATCACCGCCAAAAAATGAGATGCTGGGGCGGTCTTTGTTCACAGACATAATGATCCTCGCTGTGCCCGAATCGTTTACCAGTCGAAATTCTTTGGCAGAAACCGTTTTTGCCGAATCCGATTTGCTTTGGGCGGTCACTGATCGTATGGTGAGGTCGCCACCTAAGAGTGCAACAACCGTAATGGTTGCGGAGACGATCTGTGGATTTATCTTCATATTGAATTCCTTATTTGCTTATTTGCGGGTTGAATGAGGTCCAACTGCCCAGTCCCAATGTTCTTGAGCGCGCTGATACAGCGTCGGTAAATCCTGCTCCAAAAGAAGACCGCGCTTTACGAGCTTTTCTGCTGCTGCTTCAAATTTGTGCATGTAGTCCTGGGGATGAATGTACCGCTCCATTATGGATCGGCGGGGATCGCCTGTCTTTTCACGGAACTCGTGTGTTTTCGGAAATGGTAGGTACGATCCCATGAATGCCGCCATTTCTTCACCGGAACCCGTTGACGGGTCGCGTAGGTTCCATCCGGTATAGGTTGCCAACGGGACCGCAATTTCAGGAAGATGAATGCCTGCTTTATCGATGCCGTCTTCATTCGCTTGCGGCACGAATACAGGATAGACTGCTTTTAGTCTAGGAGGTTCTACGGTGATTACCCCCCGCTTAAAGTCTTTTCCGAAATCCAATTCAAACGCGGATTTGGGATGTTCCGGAACTTGGACTCTGGGAATTGCAGGAAATTTGTAATTCTTTAGCGGTACAAGAGTTCCGTCGGAAATCCGGGGATAACTGCTATTTGGTGGTGTGGTGCCGCGAGTAATCCATTTTTGCATATCCACCAAGAGAGCTCGCATAGACCATGATACATCTAAAGGTGTTGCCGCGTTGCGTGCTAGGTAGTCTTGATTTCGGTTGATAGCTGGTGGGAATGCGCCCGTAAAATGTTGCCCACCAGCAAAGAGATAGATGCGTGAAGTTAAAGGAATAGCGGCATCTTTGTGACCATCTGGAGTAATGTGAGTAAGCGCGGCGCATCTGCCCCAGTACTCAAATGATGTATTAGTGTAGAAAATCTTAGGCATCAAAGCTGTAGGAGTTCTCTTGAGTATTCCATCACTAGGTGCGCCGAATGGGCTTTGATAGGAAGTGTCCGTGAACGGGAATATATCGGTAGGATAGAGCACATTGAAGAAAGGTAGACCATCACGTGATGCCTGTCCAAATCGCAGGTTGAAACTACCTCTGCCTGCACCTCCAATGTGAACCATTAGTCCATCAAACACCTTGCGGTTGTGTTCGTCCGCGTTGAACCCTTCATAGGTGAAATGCCGAAGGAAGCGCCCGCTCTGTGAAATCCCAAACCCGATCGCAAATTGCAATTTGCCTGCAAGAGTTCTCTTGTACTTTAGGAAGGAGATGATGTCCCGTACACCTGCAAAACTTAGCCCTTCCACTCTGGGGTCTTCTGACTTATAGACCACTTCGTAGATTTTTCCAGGGTGAAATCCACCTTCCACCGTAACATGCGTCAAGGGCCCATCCGGTTGGTTTGGAGCATGGACAAATTTCCATTTTGAACGTTCAATGGGTTCCGGTGTTTCTGTGACATCGTCTCGAACGGTCATTTTGGCAGACGAAATGTCGGAGTCTTCCGGCAGATACGGCTGATGATTTCTATCTCCCAGAGTGGCGATATCTGCTTTTTTCCCCAGAATAATCTGAGATCGAACTAATCCGTAGATGGGGCTGCCATGTTCCGTCGCAGTAGGTGGGTACATGCGCAAAAGTCCAGATCTTGCTGGAACATCGTGCTGCCATCCCAGCCAGACCATCGTATATCCCTGATTGAGAAGAAAGCCGTCGGCAAACTCCTTATCGGCGGTTAGTGATGTCTTTTTGTCAAAGAATCCAATGAGACCTCTGCCACCGCGGTTTGCAACTTCAAAAAGTATGGTTCCATTGCCCTTCTTAGGGTCTACAGGCTTAAGGATCACAAGGTCTGCACTGAACTCAACACGGTTCTTCATGTTGAGTGGCGCTTTATCAAGGTCCACTATGGATTTGTTGTGTATATTGCGTGGATCTACTGCAAAGAATGCCTTGCCCACAATTCGTTCGTAGGAACCAGAGTTTGACCACGATTGCCCTTTGGAAACCGTATATCTATTAATGATTTCTATACGAACAAGTTCCGCACAACATAGCTTCGGAGCAGCAGCAATCCCCAAAGTTAATAGTGGACATAAACGGAAGAATCTGGAAAGTGGTATTGACAATTTCATGCAAGATTATAGCCAATTTGAGGGTCGAGATTGTTCTGTCAGAAAAGCCATCTAGATGAAGGAATACGTCTCGCTTCTAGACCACTTGTGTTGGCCCCAGAAGGAAAAGACCTCCGTACACTTGAATCTATTAATCAACATGTCAATCATCATTGAAACATCATAGGGAAAATCATGCTGAAAACGTCTCGCCGAGAACTCTTTGTGTCTTCTGTCGCTTCCGCAGCTGTACTGCTGGAGTCTTCCGCCTCAAGCCAACCGGTCATGGTGAAAGAGCAGTTCAAATATTCCCTAAATACGAGCACTCTGATGGGGCATAAACTTCCCATCACAAAGATCATCGAGATAGCATCCAAAGCAGGATATAACGCCATTGAACCCTGGATTCGTGAGATCGATGAATACGTGAAAGGTGGCGGTTCGCTGC
>CAISOI010000018.1 GCA_903886985.1 uncultured Chthonomonas sp. | reverse complement strand
GATTTCTAGCTCACCCTCTTGACCCGTATGCGATAATCTATATATAGAATTAGGTCTTTGTAAACTCGAATCGAGGTCTCTCAAAATGAAAAAATCTGCAATGAAGCTGGTTGTTCCGGTAGCTCTGACAATGGCAGTTCAACCCCTGTTTGCTCAGACTCCTGCTCCGATAAAGAAGCCCGCTACTGCCACGAAACCAGTGGTTGATCCTATCATGAATGAAACTCCCGCACAATTTGAGAAACGCACCGCATGGTGGAAGGAAGCCCGTTTCGGGATGTTCATTCACTGGGGAGTTTATGCAGTTCCCGCTGATGCCACCATGAAGGACGGCAAGGGACGCGGCGTTGCAGAATGGTATTTCAATAACAAACAAGCCCAAATGAAAGACTACGAGAAGTTCGCAAGTCAGTTCAACCCTGTGAAGTTTAACGCCAAACTTTGGGTTAAGACGGCTAAAGATGCCGGCATGAAATACATCGTTATCACCAGCAAACACCATGATGGATTTGATATGTACGGAACCAAGCTCAATTCCAATTGGAATATTGTCTCCGGCACTCCGTATCATCACGATCCCATCAAGGACCTTGCAGACGAGTGCAAAAAACAGGGGGTAAAGCTCTGTTTCTACCATTCGATAATGGATTGGCACCACGATGACTACACTCCCCGTCGCGCATGGGAGACTGAAACCCGACCTACCAAAGGCGCAAATTATGACCGATATGTGGACTACCTGAAGGGGCAGCTCAAAGAGTTGGTAACGAATTATGGCCCTATCGGTGTCCTCTGGTTTGATGGCGAATGGGAATCCACCTGGAATCACGAACGCGGTGTCGATCTGTACAAATATGTCCGTTCGCTACAACCTTCCATTCTCGTCAATAACCGCGTCGACAAAGGGCGCCAGGGAATGCAGGGCATGAACAGCGGCAAGGAATTTGTGGGCGATTTTGGTACCCCCGAGCAAGAGATCCCGCCACAGGGCTTTCCAGACGGAAGATTGTGGGAGTCCTGCATGACCATGAATGACACATGGGGCTATGCACGCAATGATACCAATTGGAAATCTTCCGAAACGCTTATCCACAACCTGGTGGACATCGCAAGCAAAGGTGGTAATTACCTGCTCAATGTCGGTCCCACTGAGTTGGGTGAGTTCCCACAGGCTATCAACGAACGGCTGATGGTGATGGGAAACTGGATGAAAGTCAATGGAGAATCGGTCCATGGCACAACTGCCGGTCCATTCAAGAAACTCCCTTTCAACGGCCGAGCTACTGTCAAGGGAAATACTCTCTATTTGCACGTTTTTCAATGGCCAGCCGCAGGCTTGAGAATAGACGGACTGAAGACCACAATCCTATCTGCTCGCGCTCTAAATACTAAAGAAAAGCTGAGTGTCACCGCTGCCTCTGCGCAGCCTGGCACCAGTTATATAAGTAAGCCTTCGGCAACCGACCAGTACGCAACTGTGATTGCATTAAAGCTGGCAGGTCCGCCAATCGCAAACTGAATATCAACCTATCGTCCATCCGATCTCTTGGATGGACGAATTTACTTTTCGATCAAATTGCACACATTGGAGCCATAAAACATAATGCCGAAATCCCTAACCATACACCCGGAAGAAGTGCGAAGCAGTGGGACTGTTGAGTTTCAACCCATACCGGTAAACCAATACAATCGTACTTTGCAACAAGAACTGGATCGTTTTGCTGCTGAAGATTTGCTGCGCATCCACTACGATATGTCGGTTATTCGTGGCTTTGAAACTATGCTCAACGATGTTAAGATCAAGGGCAATTTTCACGGAATTGAATACAACCATCGCGGACCTGCGCACCTTTCCATTGGACAAGAAGCGAGTGCTGTGGGTCAAGCCTATCTTCTCGGGGTAGATGATCACATTTTTGGCAGTCACCGAAGCCATGGCGAGATTCTTGCTAAGGGCCTATCTGCAATCGCAAAGCTGGATGACGAAACTCTTCTATCCATCATGAAGAACTACATGGATGGCGCCATCCTCAAGGTTTTGGAAACGTCCAGAACGGATTCGGACTCCTCCGCCAAATCGCTAGCGATCGACTTCCTGCTTTATGGCGCACTTGCTGAGATTTTCGGGCGGGAGGCGGGCTTCAACAAGGGCATGGGCGGCTCCATGCACGCCTTCTTCACTCCTTTCGGCGTCTATCCTAACAATGCAATTGTTGGAGGCTCGGCAGATATTTCGGTTGGGGCGTCCCTGTTCAAAAAGGTAAATCGTAAATCTGGAATCGTGGTTTGCAACATCGGTGACGCTTCCGCAAGTTGCGGTCCTACTTGGGAAGCGCTCTGCTTCGCAACGATGGATCAGTTCAAGACGCTGTGGGATGATGCCCACCGAGGCGGACTACCGCTCATCATGAATTTTGTAAATAACTTCTACGGTATGGGTGGACAGCCGGTGGGAGAAACCGGAGGATTTGGAATTCTTGCACGCATGGGTGTGGGACTGACTCCCAATCAGATGCACGCCGAACGCGTCGATGGATACAATCCGCTCGCAGTTATAGATGCGATGGCGCGTAAAAAGGACATTATTGAGCGCGGCGATGGTCCTGTACTTCTGGACACGGTTACTTATCGCTTCAGCGGGCATTCCCCATCCGATGCTTCATCTTATCGGGAAAAAGCTGAGATCGAAGAGTGGCAAAAAGTTGATTCGATTATCACGTATAAGAATGATCTTATCGGCTGTGGATTACTTACAGAAGATGCTGCCCAGTCAAGTTACTCGGAAATTGACGACCGCATTTTGCGGGTATACAAAGCTGCCATCGACCTGGATCTGTCACCACGCGCTAACTTGTATACCGTTGGAAATCTCTTAGAGAAGACAATGTACTCGAATGAGCGAGTTGAGTCATTCGATACCACCCGAGAACCAGACGCCCTGCTGACTAAAGAAGAGAACCCACGAGTCAAGCAGCTCGCGCAGCGCAGCCGCTCAGGAATTGGCGCAGAAGGTGAGTTGCTCTCAAAAGGCAGATGTATTCAGGTTCGCGATGCCCTTTTCGAGGCAATCATCGAGCGATTCTACGCCGACCCGACGTTGGTTGCCTATGGCGAAGAAAACAGAGACTGGGGTGGCGCATTTGCCGTTTATCGCGGCTTGACCGAGGCTATACCTTACCACCGCCTATTTAACAGCCCAATTTCGGAAGCTGCAATCGCTGGTACTGCAGTTGGATATGCGCTGGAAGGCGGACGCGCCCTGATAGAACTTATGTACTGTGACTTCCTCGGACGTGCCGGTGATGAAGTATTCAATCAGTTGGCAAAATGGCAGTCGATGTCCGGCGGGTTATTGAAGATGCCAGTTGTCATGCGAGTGTCCGTCGGAAGCAAATATGGTGCGCAACACAGTCAGGATTGGACCGGAATTACGGCCCTCATTCCCGGCTTGCAAGTTGTATTCCCTGTTACCCCTTATGACGCGAAGGGATTAATGAACTCAGCACTTACCGGCACGGACCCTGTGATTTTCTTTGAAAGCCAGAGAGTTTACGATCAGCCAGAACTATTCCACGGTACGGAAGGTGTTCCAGCCGAATACTATGAGATTCCTTTGGGACAGCCTGATATTAAACGTTCTGGTACCGATTTGACCATTCTTACAATCGGCGCCACTCTATACCGTGCTCTTGATACCGCTAAAATCCTTGAGGAGCAATACGGCATCAGCGCGGAAGTCATCGACGCGCGCACGATTGTTCCTTTCGACTATTCACTGGTTCTGGAAAGTGTGAAGAAGACAGGACGAATACTGCTTGCATCGGACGCTTGTGAGCGAGGTAGTTTCCTGCATACGATGGCATCGAAGATAAGCCAGTTCGCATTCAATGATCTCGACGCACCACCTGTCGTCGTCGGGGCGCGCAACTGGATCACGCCTGCGGACGAGGTGGAGGACAGCTTCTTCCCATTCCCGGCAGACTTCTTGGACGCGATCCACACTTACATTGAACCGCTGAAGGGTTATGAAGT
>CAISOI010000017.1 GCA_903886985.1 uncultured Chthonomonas sp. | reverse complement strand
CATTGCAGCCGCCGAAGGCAAACTGGACGCAGTTAAGCTGCTTAACACAAAGGGGTATAGAAATCGACTTTTCGATCGTTTTGGAAGAACCCCGATGATTCTTGCAGCTTCCCACGGTCATCTCGACATTGTAAAACTGCTTATTGATCAACCCGTCAATCCCAATCCAAAAGGCGCAGAAGCAAGCTTAGCCCTATTCGAAGCTATTCAGGCAATGGCATTTCACCCAACTAACAACCTTCCCGAAAGGCAAGAGCTTTTGTCCTTCCTTATGGACCACGGCGCATCAGTCAATGCTCGGGATATCAAAGGACGAACCATCTTAATGGTTGCTGCAGAAAATGGCAAAGTAGAGCTTGTCCAATTCTTACTAAATCATGGGGCGAATGCAAATATTAAAGACAGCGTAGGATACGATGCACTAAGTTATGCTGAACGGCGCGGTAAAGATGCTGTAGTTGAGATCTTGAAGAAATCTTCATGATCAGCGGGGCAATTGAATAGGTCCCCTGCCATTGTAGAGGACCTATTCATCAAGCAAACGGTAGTATTTAGGAACACCTAGTCTCCCATCACCTACGGAGTAGGCTTTACAATTGTAAATAATCTTCCTAGAATTGGTAGGTCCCCTAGAATTGCCACCTTCTTACCCGTTGTTGGTGCCGGCGCATCTGGTTTTGGCGGCACGGTATCTGCTCCTTTAGCAGGAGTTGAAGGCTTCTCTCTGCTAGCTGGTATACCGCCTGGTCGAACGTCGGCCCCTGCTGGGGCAGTAACAAATGGATCCAACGCAGTCCCCGGCAATGCAATCGGAGCATTTGTCCGCGCTGGTGGCAACGCATCCCGTGCAACGACATGCGACTCCGTGAGACCGCCTCGTATGCCATGGGGTGTTACGCGGGCGGGTAATGAGACTGATGGTACCAGAGGGTCTAAGGTTGCCCCAGCATGTGGAGTTGCGTCGGGAACAGGAAGGCTCAGAGGCTGAGATCGTCTCATTCGTAATTCCGCATTCTCTTTCTCTAACTGCATCATTCTTACTCGTATTTCAGCCATCACCTGTTCAATTTTGGCTAACGTGTGTTGCTGATTTTGGACACTGTCGCGGTCGGTAAATTCTGCTGCCCTCTTTGCTCTCAGAATATCCACGTTTGAGTTCATTTCTAATTCGAGTTGTCTCTGTTTCGCTTCCATAGCCTGCTTTTGCGCGAGTAAGCTTGATGTATTAACACGTTCCATTGCTGGGTCTCGCTGAGACAGTATTGCCAACGAATCGTGTCGGTCAGTAAACCGTGCCGCAGGCGCAGCAGAACTAATAATTATCCCCACAGGAGTGCGACGAGAAGCTGCCAATGCAACAGAGAGCTTTTTCTCTAATTGCCGAATTTGCAATTGAGACTGAGCTAATTTCTTCTGCAAGAGAGCTTCCCGCGCTGAAGATGTTGGCAATTGCTTCCCGTGATCTTTGGTTTCCTTTGTGCTAATAACTTTGGTGCCATCCAGCGAAGGAGTTGGGACCAATTTGGGAGTCGGGCGCAGACCAAATGAGACTGTACAGAGTGTTACCAGTGATAGAGTCGCTGCAACCAGTCTGAGGCTCAATGTTGAAGAGGCAGAGTGTTGCTCATCCCGACCAATAATGCGTTCAATTCTGCTTATTAGAGGTGCGGTGGATGCTGCTAGGGCAAGGCTGTTCATACGAATTTCCTCCATGTTTGTCAGCGATCTGGCATAAATAAGCGGGTCGCCAGTTACCCATATTGCAAGGTCATCACAGCAATATTCACGCTCGGTTCGTACTTGATTAGAAACCCACCAAATTGCGGGATGATAAAACAGCACCGTTTCGACCATCGTTTGAACTAAGTTGGTCAAATAGTCGTTGCGTTTCAGGTGTGCGATCTCGTGCGCTAGGAGTGCTTCCAGTTGGTCAGCGGGCATTTGCATCAGCACGCTGGCGGGAATTATAAGGCACTTCTTGAAAACTCCGATGACAGCGGTGGAATGGATAGCATCTGAGATCAATATCGAAATATTCCCTCGCAATCCGAGCTTTTGCTTTATGCTGTCTACTACTCCGTCCAGATCCGTGAGCTCATTATTGCGAGAACGAGAACGAAGCTCCCGAACGGAAACCAGTCCTCTCATCAGCCGGATAGACATAAACAAAACACCGAGAAACCAACCAATAAGGACCGCCGACAACCCCGTCTGTTTCAAACTCAGGGAATTATTCTGAAAGCCCTCAACGCGAGATGAATCGCCACCCGCTGTTGTTGAAATCTCTGTCACATGGCTGGAAGTGGTGACGAATTGTGCGTCTGGTATGGATCTGACTTGTTCAAAGGAACTATCTGGTATCGCAGTATTGGACAAGTATCTGTAAGTGACAATCGGGCACGCCGTCATAATCCACAATCCAACACATGCAACGTTATATCGCAGGCGAGCGTTTGATCGCCTAGTGAGACGTAAGGCAATTCCTACCACTCCCGCAAGAAGAAAACCTTGCCATATAAAATGGAGGAGCGTCAGACTCAAGCAGAAAATGGGTAGAGGCAAACCATTGATCTTATCCATTCCT
>CAISOI010000016.1 GCA_903886985.1 uncultured Chthonomonas sp. | reverse complement strand
TGGGAGGACCATTCTTGTTTTCCCGTGCATTCTTTGGTATCGGATAGATAAAATCGGCATCCGAAAGATTTGGGTTCACTTTCAATTCTTGAATCACTTCAGTAATGGTCCTGTCCATCAGAACCGTTGTAGGACCTTTGGCTTTGCCCTTAGCTCCGTTGGTGGGTCTCACCTGAATGGGAACCCCTTTCCATTCCAATGCCATTTTGCGAATGAAGAATTGATCATCCAGCCAGTATGTCACTTTAGCGTAGGTGCCCCCGATAAGAAGTTTTTGTGTGAGTTGACCCTCTACCACCTGGCAATTAATACCGTTGATTTTGGTTGGGGATTTTACCTTCCAGTTGTTGGCAATCTTTTCGAGTGACAATTTCTCGGCAAAATAGAGTGGGTCCAAAGTTGCAGCTATGCTAAATGGAGCTAGTGCCTTAACAAATCCTGGCAAATCAGTAACTGGCGTCAGTTTTGTGAAAATATTTTCAGAGGATTGGTAAACGGTGAATTCCTTACCATTCGAAAAACACGCTAGTGCTCCTGTAGATGGGCTTGAAACCAAAACAAACGCCTTGTTTGGAGCCTGATATCTAAATTCAGCAGTCATTCCATTCAGTTTAGAGTTGCCCTGAATGGTTACTTTTCCCGTTGCGCTCGTCTTTTGCGAGTACGATTTAAGACCAGCGTATGCCGCCTGCATTTTCTTTATCAAATCCGCGCCACTTTGGGCCTGAGAAGAGGTACTTAAACCTGTACATAGAAATATATAGGCACAAAGAGTTACAACTCGGACGAAACTCATAACTTTGGTATTCAATGAAACTCCAATAAGCTCTCTGAGAGCAGCATTCATAAACATACATCTTCTGAGTAAATTATATCCCTGTATGATGTCAAAATCAACGGGCTGGCACTCACAGTTCCCCGATGTGGTCGATCGGATCAACTCACAAAATTCGTGGAGTCGTCACGATTTTGATTCATATGCTCTTTCAATACGTTAACTTGTAAATGTGAATTGCCACTTTGGGGAAGAATCCTATTGATATAGCAGTTGCAAATGTTGCTGACATCAAAACCCAACCCACTCCAATCGCGTCTAACGGTGTAGAATAGTTGTATAAGTTGATTTCCTTAATGGAGGACACATGTTATTGTTTAACAGTCGGTTATGGGCAGGAGTACTCGCATTAGGTTGCTTGATGCTTGTTTGCTCTGGAGAAGTACAAGCTTCCGGAATAGATTTCTCTCCTAATGGCAAACAGATCGCGTTTCCCAGTAAGACTTCCATTAATGTGATCTTTACGGAAGGAGGTGCCGTACGTCCGCTGGAAGGCGGATTGGGCGGAAAATGGGCGCATTGGTCCCCCGACGGAAAAACCATTCTCTTTGCAGTTGAAGTTTCAGGGCGCCCTACCTTAAAGGCGTACAATACGGACAGAAGAATTTCTAGTGCCATCGGTGCTGACATTTCTCGTCCAACCGCATGGCGAGAAGATGGAAAGCGATTCGCGGCGGTCCACATTAAAGCGGATAGTAAGGCAGAAATAATTCAGTACAGCCTGTTAGATAGCGGTGTTTCCCTCAAGACTGATGTCGAGATCATGCCTGTGGGTTCGAATATGATTTGGCTGCCAGCCTCAGATGACGTGGCATATCTTGGCGCGGATGGAAATGTTTACACCGTAGAGTCCAACGAAGTCCATAAGATTACGACTTCAAATGACGTTATTGGCTTGAGCTTGAGCGGCGATAGCAAGAATTTGGTGTGGTCTCGCAGGGGGCCAAATCGGAAATACATCTTGTTATCCGTCTATTCTCTTGACTTAAAAACTCGTTCCGCAATCCGGCTTCCATTTGCTGAGCGCTACAACACAATCAATCCTAATACTCAAAAATTCCCGAACACAATAGAGTCTGCTCAACTTTCTCCCGACGGAGTTCATGCAGTTGCGATGGTCACCGTTCCGGATGCAAAGGATCCAAAGGTTGTTTGGGCAGAAGCACACCTAATACGTGCTGATGGACAAAATGGTAAAGTGGTTGCGCGGGACAAGGTTGCGTCGAATATTAGTGTATCGTTTTCGAAAGATGGAACCAAACTTTCAGTTCTCTCCGGCACAGTTTTAAAAGTTGTTGATTGCGAGTCCCGTGTCGTGAAGTCGATAGCTATGGTTGCGAATTAGATTGGAAATGCAACATCCTGTACTTCCGCCGAGATTACGACCCGGAGATACTATCGGAATAATTGCGCCGTCCAGTGCTGTCAGGGATGATCGACTAATGTTGGGAATTGCGGCTATCGAAGAGCGTGGGTATAAAGTTGAGCTTGGCTGCCATCTGTTTGATCAGCATGGATTTTTGGCGGGCACTGACACCGCGCGTGCTCAGGACTTCACAGCGATGTTTCTTCGACCGGAGATAAATGCGGTCTTCTGTGCTCGTGGTGGCTACGGTGCTATGAGAATGTGCGATCTCATAGACTGGAATGTTGTTCGCGCTAACCCGAAAGTATTTGTTGGCTTTAGCGATATCACTACGCTGCACTTAAGAATAGCTCGCGAAGTAAACATGGTGTCGATACACGGTCCGGTAGTCACGACTATTGGTGGGGGATTGGAGGAAGCTGCCCGAGATTCTTTCTGGCGATTAATCGAATCAACGGAGCCTTACGGATGTTTACCGGTTGAAGCTAATTTAGTGAATTGCTTGGTTCCGGGCAAATCAGTTGGTCGATTAGCTGGTGGGTGTATTGAGCTCATCGCGGATGCTATCGGCACCAAAGAACAACCGAATTTTGACGGATGCATCGTTGCACTGGAAGATGTCGGGGAGCGTGCATATCAAGTAGACAGACAACTGGTTCAGATAAAAAGAGCTGGAGTATTTGATAACGTCGTTGGTTTTGTGCTTGGTACAGTAACTGATTGGGATAAGGATGAGGCTGGACCAATACGCATCGATCTGGATGATGTATGGAGGGAACATATTGCGAGGCTGGGTAAACCTACTGTGGCGGGATTTCCAATTGGTCACATACAGAGTCCTTTGTCGCTTCCAATCGGTAGTTTGGCTGAGCTGAATTCCGATCAAAAGTCGCTGACGGTTTTGGAACCAGCCGTTCAATAAGGGTTATGGTCGCTTTAGTGGGTGGTTTGAACTAACGTGTTTTTCCCAAGATTTGCGTCTAAAAAGTACTGCTGACTGAAATGTTTCCCACTTTCCGAATCTCTTCAATACCAATTCCAGCCTTGGCCAACCTTTTACACCACAAGATGTGAGCAGCCAATAACAGATTTCATGCTCAATTAAGAATTCCGGCATTTTGGGATCCGCGAGTAGTCCGTGAATCCGGATTGTGCCTTCTTTGGGATATTTGTAGCTCAATCCATTTTGGCGCGGGGTAGCTTTGAGCCAGTCAATTTTAAGGGTGGTTTCGATATGGAAGTGATCAGCCAATTTTGTCATCAACACTTCCAAATCCGACATGTCCCGAAATCCCGGTCGACTTAAGTAAGCATCCCACAAATCTAACGATATGCCCGAAGAATGAGTACTTCTGGAGAGTGATTTGCCCATCTTAGCTTCGTAGAAAGATGCCCAGTTTGCCGCCCTCCATTCGTCCGCCCGTGTTTCTAAATGTTGACAGTTTCTGGATGCAAGTTCTTTCCCAATAACTCCGCCTCTGTGAGGATTTTCGTACTTTTGAGGTAATCCCGAGCCGAATCCATGTACATAATGGGCGAGCTCGTGCACGATGGTGCCGTCAATTACAAATTCTGGAAGATCTTGATGTCTGAAGATACCGTTGATTAGGATCAACGACTGCTTACCTTTAGCGCGAATGGAGCCAAATCTTGACCGGGCAGATGGGCCAAAACGTATAGTTATGGGATACACAATCTGTGTATCGCGGAAATATAGATCCCAGAGAAGTTTAAATCGATCTCTAAGCCATTGATCGTCACGCACGAAGAAACTCCATAACACCATCCGGTAAACTTGATGATTGTCGAAGAGTATTGTAAACCATCCATCTCGCACAGTCAATGTGAAAGTAACTCTTGAAAACCGATCTACAACCTGAATTTGCAGAAGACTTCCAAGAAACCGGTGACCTGAAATCGGCCGGTAAAGTCGACGAAGATAAATCCTTGGACTGGCGTAAAAATCGACTAATCTGGTCTGGTATCTGTTTCGCCCTTCCATATCCAAATACCAAGATTGAGTTCCCAAACGTGCCTATCTCGGATTATTTGCTTAAACTGTCCGAGGCATCAATCGAATTGTCAAATGTATCCAGACTTTCGGTAGATGAGAAGCGGCGACTAGTTCTAATTGCCGCGTTGAAAATAATGAGACTTGATCCGTTCAATATGACGGTTCGGGGACGAAGAAGTTCTTTTTGCCTTGGTACAAGCGGTTATACGCTCTGGATTGAGAAAATACTTACCGGAAAATTGACCGTAACTGATAAGTGCAGGTTTAGAGGACGTGCTTTGTTGTGGACGCAATGCCGATTGATGGCTTCTGATATTTTGGAACAAGTTGGAGGACCGCTGACAACTCGTGAAGGAAAGTTTGTAAGGTCTGCATCGGAAACATTGAGGATGGAGGCAGATTCGGTGTTGACACCATTATGTGCTTATCGAGGTAAACGATGGGACTATGATGCGCCCGAGATGTTGTCTTGGGCGCGAGATTTATCAGAAAAGACCGCTATTTCGATTTGGAATGCAATCTGCCTGTATTCCAAAATGTCTGATAAGGACAAATCCATGTTCGAATCAGTAGGTCTGCCTGCGACGTACATGGAAATCGAAGAGTTACTTTTTTATGCAAGGGCGGGAGTGGATTGGTATAAATTCCTTGCAGCCAGACGGCTTTTAGGTATTGATGATCCTCGCGCGCTCTCCGCAATCCAAGAGTTGCGTTACAGTTCAGACTCGTTGGTCAGAATCGCCGCCGGCAAGTCAGAACTCACGGATTGAAATAGTTTACGATGGTTTCTGGTTTGATCCGACTACCCATAATAAATTTGCCAAAGTCTGCATACTTTGCGGATACTTCATCAAATCGCATTTCGTATACAAGTTTCTTGATGTCCAGCGGATCGTGGGCAAAAAGGGTGATGCCCCATTCCCAATCATCGAGTCCAGTTGATCCTGTGATCATCTGTTGCACTTTGCCGTGATATTTACGACCTGTGGCTCCATGTTCGCGCATCATTCTTCTACGTTCTTCCATCTCTTCGGCATACCAGTTGATCGTCTCACCGCGCCGCTTGTTCATGGGATAGAAGCTAATGAACTCCATATCCGGAATTCGGAAATAGAGCCTCTGTTGCACAAATGGCAATTCAAACAGTTTGTCAAGTTCTTCTGTACCGCCTCGGGCGTATGCTTCATAGAGGCTTAATTCGGTCACAGACAAATAGGAG
>CAISOI010000015.1 GCA_903886985.1 uncultured Chthonomonas sp. | reverse complement strand
GAATGGCTAATGACCACCATCTGGAATCAGCAACGGTCATTCACAAACTTTTTGGTACAGGTGTGGTAATTGACATATCGAGTAGCGAACAAAGAGAGAACTGCTCAGGGCATTGCATGACTGTCGCATTGCAATTTGGCGCTCCAACACGTCTGCGTGGTTTCGGCCATAATACGTCGGTTTGGCACCAACGACCCTCTGTTCAAAAGGCTAAGATTCCGCCTCCGAAATTTCAGGTTTCTCTTAAGATGTACCAAAGTTCGTGATCTCTAAAAGTCATAGTAATCCAAGGAAAGTAAGCCAGATCAACATAGCCACGGAACCTGTCCTCCTCCGATACGGCATATGTCCTGGCTGCGCGCAGAATAGAATAATGCAAAAATTGGGAGCCCCTGGCCAGGGCTCCCATTCCAATACCAGAACCTAAGCAGTATGAATCGGTAATTTCCAAGGTTTGCGATACTCACGATAATAACTCGTAGTATCCCGACCAGCCTTTCCAACAAGGTCCATTTTCGCCTTATCCCAATGGACTGTCTGACGTGCCAGATAACTAACATTTGCAAGATGACAAACGATGGTGGTTTGCGCCATAGAAGCTAAATTGGATCGAGTTTGTTCGCGTGTCTTTATACAGTCCAGCCAGTTTTGCCAGTGGTCGTTGGTTGCTGGTGCGGGTTCTGCCTTGATCTCTTCACCATAGGGACCCATCACTTTCCAACCGCCACGCCATGCGCGCACCGACTTTCCATCCGCACTGGTCCATTCGGAACCATGGTCGGGTCGTCCGGGGAAATCTCTTCCGGTTTGCCACGTGAAAAGCACATCCGGATCTTTAAATTTCATGATCGTTTCAACAGTGTCTGGAGCGGTACGGTCGTCATCCGTAGCGTAATACTTACCGCCAATGGTTGTCACTTCCGTTGGCATAGGAATATCAGTCGTCTGGCTCAGTCCAAGTAGAACGATGTCCATCATGTGAACTCCCCAGTCGCCGGTCATTCCTGTTCCATAATTCAAAAACCACCGCCAATTGCCGTGAACATGGTTCGGCGCATAAGGCATAAATGCTGCCGGTCCATTCCAAAAATCATAATCCAGTGTCGCGGGTACTGGCTGGGTCGTCATTCTACCAACCTTAGAGTTGTCAGTTCGCCATGCTCGACCAGTAACTATTTTCCCAATTTTTCCGGATCGCACATAAGCAAGTGCATCGGTAAATTCCTTTGTGCTTCTCTGCCAGGTCCCTACCTGAACAATTCGCTTAAACTTTTTCACTGCTGCTGCCATCGCCTTGGCCTCGGTGATATCGTGGGAGATTGGCTTTTCGCAATAGGCATCTTTCCCGGCTTCGCAGGCGAGAATTAATGGCAAAGCGTGCCAGTGATCCGGCGTTCCCACGATCACGGCATCAATGTCTTTCCGTTCCAACATCTTCCGAAAATCTTTATAGAGATCAGGTTTCGCGCCATACTTCTTCGTTACATCATTAATGTCATTGGTCATACGACTCTCATCCACGTCACAAAGTGCTGCTACCTTGACCCCATTCTTATCCATTAAAGTGCGCATATTGGCAGCGCCCATTCCACCGCATCCGATCAAACCCAAAACAACCGTATCGTTTGCGCCAAGAGGTTTTTCTCGTCGGTGGATAGGTTCAGCATGCACTCCCGAAGAAGGCAGCCCTACCAATGCCGCACCCAGACCTAAACCGGTTGACTTCAATAAATCGCGTCGTGAAATGTTCTCAGACATAGCGTTCCTCACCAATGATCGAATTTAAACAACAAGATACTGCCACAACAAACCTCAAATAAGCGCAAGCAAAACTTGCGACTGCCCACCTCAAATTATCAATGTATGGCATCCAATTCGTTCTGAAAGTCTCTCTCTCCTTCTTGCAGGCAATTTGAACTCTTTAGGCGAATTCTTACTTATTCCGTTTCAATCCGGCTTGACCGGTAATGGGCTTACACATCTGGATGGAGGACACTATGTTTTTGACCAACCTTTTCATCGCACTTTCTATAACTGCCACACTGGGAAGCACTCCTCGACGTCCTGCCTCAAAATCACATGTTCAGGCACCGGTAGTTGACGACTCCGCAAGATGGATATGGAGCGATGATCATTCGGATGTTAGAGACGCATATCGACTCTTCCGCAAAACATTCACCATCAAATCTCGCCCAAAAAGCGCGATCCTGAAATTGACTGCGGACTCCGACTATCGGCTCTATGTCAATGGAACCTATGTTGGTCGTGGTCCAGCGCCCAATCCCCCGTCCTATATCTGCCTCGATAACCAGGACATAACCAAGTTTCTGCATTCAGGCAAGAACACCATCGGGATAATCGCCTACCATCTGGGAATTCCGAGCTTTCCACGAGTACAGGGTCGTGCCGGACTGTTCGCTAGCTTGAGCCTTGCTGATGGCGCGGTAGTTTCGGACA
This sequence comes from uncultured Chthonomonas sp., assembly GCA_903886985.1. Taxonomy (GTDB): domain Bacteria; phylum Armatimonadota; class Chthonomonadetes; order Chthonomonadales; family CAJBBX01; genus CAISOI01. The sequence goes on along the minus strand of CAISOI010000015.1, from coordinate 1,105 downwards.
ATACGTGGAAAACGATGCCCGCATGGTGGACACCGTCCGACATAAAATTCAGCCCGTTCAGAGAATATTGCGAATGTATCGTCGGCGGCAACGAACCCATCGGCTGGTCCGAAAATGACTTCAAAGATAATGACTGGACCAATGCGGTCGATCTTGGTGGAGTTGGGACTAGTCCGTGGACACACTTTACAGAACGTGACATTCCATTTCCTTACCACAAATCCACCGCAGCAAAATCAGTTCTATTTGGCAGTATTCCATTGTCGTCTCCTCCAAACCAAAAAGCTGCTGCTGATATCCTTGCACGCCAACCGGAAACTCCAGCTCCTGCCAGTTTAGATTACAACTCCATTCTCACCAACAAGGGCCTTCTTATGTTGGGCGATGCGGTAGGAATTGCTGTTGGTCTCGATTTTGGACAAGAGGTTTCTGGATTTCCAGAATTCACGTTCAACTCAGATACCGCCGGCGCCATCGTGGATGTCGGATACGGAGAAGGCTTCGAGGCAAACGGCAAGATATCCGTTAAGCGGCAAGGAAATCCGAATGCGGATAGATTTGTATTGCGCAAAGGTACCCAGACGCTGCGTGTATTTCACCACCGCGCATTCCGATATATGGTTGTCTATGTCCATGGTGGCCATGTTAGGGTCTCCACTCCAACTGTGGTTGAAAGTGGCTACCCAGTTGCCTTCGCAGGATCCTTCACTTCCAGCGATCCTCGCCTGAATCAGATATGGAATGTCGGTCGCCGAACCATGCAGATATGTATGGATCAAGGATTTATGGATTGCCCAAACCGTGAACGCGGTCAATACATTGGCGATGGACTCACCGAAGGGGCAGTTGCGCAGTATGCATTTGGAGACACTGCTCTCATGCGCCGATTCTTGCGTCAGGCGCAATATGTCCAGCCGGAAGATGGCATGCTGGAACCAGCCTATCCAAATGATTGGACGGTCTGGCATGGTGCCCGAGGTCCTAATCGCATTCCCGGCTATGGCGCTCTTTGGGTGGTGATGCTACAGGAATACGTTCACAACACGGGTGACAAAGCACTATTAAGAGAACTTTGGCCGGTCGTCGAAAAGCAGCTCGGATGGTT
>CAISOI010000014.1 GCA_903886985.1 uncultured Chthonomonas sp. | reverse complement strand
GAGAGATTACATCTCGTATTAAGGTGGCAGAGGTTTATAAACGCACCAATGATCTTCTAAGAAGTCAGATCGAGGAATTAGACAAGACTAGAAACAAATTGACAGACGATAACCGGACGCTCAGCGAAATTGTCAATCAGTTAACACCTGGATACAAGTCGATCCGAGATGCTTTCCTCGCCGCACGTAACGGTCGTGTCGCTATACATAAGGACGAAGACCTAGCGCGCGTGGTAATTCCACCAAACAGCTCGCCGGAACAGGTTCGAAAATACTTATCAGAATTGCTGCACACTGCCAGTGAAGAAGCATTACGTAAGGGTGCGAGCGCAAATGAGAGTGCGCGTGCCGTTCAGATTGTCAGCAGACAAGTGGTGGAACAGAGGGGCGATGGCAGGCTGGTAGGACTGGAAATTACTCCAGAAGACAGAGTCGATGCGGTTGTCAGCCGGATAGCATGGTCCACGAGCTCGATTGGTGTTTTGGCACTAGCAGTAAGTAACTCTGTTACGGGAGAGCCGGCTGCAATTGACTTTCAACCATTTCCAAATCGCAAAGTATATTCAAAGGGCGATCTTGTCTCTCAACGGATAATCAACTCCGATGAGAGCCCAGACCTTGTCTTTAACGAAATTGGCAACTTTCTTTCATCCGTTGGAAAAAGTGCCATGTCCGACGGGATCATCCCACGGTTGGATCCGACGACCGGACAGATGCAGATCGGCTCGCTGGATGGATCGGAAGTCGTAAAGCTCGTTGAGAAACTCCGCGAGCGCGGCGGACGAGTCAAGTTGCGTGCTATCGCAAGGAGAGATTTGAGTTCGGCGGACACTCTGGATGTTGAGTACGTAATCGGAAGATGATGCCGCCAATGAGTGTTTTGGAAACAGAACATGTCTGCGTTATTGGCGTCGACCCGGGACGGGTTAAAACGGGGATTGCCGTTGTTGACTATTCCAATGTCGTATTGTGGAAAGGTGTCATCCCATCCGAAACGGTTTCATTCCAATTGGAACAACTATACTCCGACTTTTCGCCGCGGGCAATTGTTATTGGAAACGGCACTGGCACGAAAGAATGCCGCGCCTCACTTCTCAATATTAATTTGAACTGTGAAATAGAGACAGTTCCAGAGAGTCACACTTCAGAGGAAGCCCGACGGAGAGTAATAGCGAACGAAATTCCCACGGGATTCAGAAGGCTCATTCCACGCTCCCTTCGTTTCCCATTACAAGCTTATGACGACGAAGTAGCAGTGATTCTTGCAGAGAGAAAGCTAAAGGAAATCCGACATTCGGATCTCTAAGGCTATCAGTACTGTCGAACATCAGTCGAATCTGTCTTACATGGACTAACCACCAATCGCCTCACCCTACTTATCTGCACCGATGCCCCGGGATGAGTGCAACCTGCATTGAGGATTGGGCGTAATGAAATCTATGAATATTCAAATTGGCAATGCCAGCATTATTGCTCATGATCTTCGGCTCGACACAGGGTTGGAGATTCTTCTTTTTCAAATCGATGCGGATCAAATCACTTTAGAGCAAGGGAAACTCGAAGGAATATCCGCAGATGAGGCACGACTAACACTGATCATTACCGAGTTTGCTCTCAATTCATGCTTTCACAATGCTCCATTGGAAGGCGTCAACGATTTTGAAATTAAGATGTTGTCGGATCGTATGGAAGTATGCGGCAAACAAGCACTAATTGGCAAACTCGGTCTGCCATTCAAACTCCGGGGTAAGATTGTGACCTCCGAAGGACGAACATTTCGTCTTAGCCTTACTGAAGCAGAAATTGCTCATTCCATTTCACTTCCTGAGTTCATGGTAAACACGATTGGCGAGAGGATTAACGCAAATATTGCGAGCCATTTTGACATCAAACTCCTGCCCGTTCCCGCGGAACTAACCAGCATCACTATTGAGCCGGGCAGGATGATATTAAAAGCAAAAATCCTCAATAGCAAAGTTCTCACGGGAGAAGTCCGGCAAATTACAGCTTCTTGACCGTTTCTCGACCTGTGCTAAAATAGTTCCATTATCGAAGGTACTGGCTAAGGAGTTGCAAATGTCCGCCCGATGGAATCATGCTATTGTCGTAGGCGCTTCAAGCGGAATCGGAATGGCAATTGCGAGAGAATTGGTTGCGGGGGGTTGTAAAGTTGCGTTGGTCGCAAGAAGAGAATCCGAACTTCAAACTTTTGCGACAGAACTCAATGGACGATCCATTGGCAGCCCAGTTGCTCTTGTATACCCTCATGACGTTACCCAATATGAAGAAGTACCCGCTCTATTTCAGCAAATCTGCCATGACCTGTCAGGACTGGATGCAATTGTCTATGCGTCAGGTGTCATGCCTCAGTATGCGCCAGAAGAATATAATTTCGAGAAAGATCAGCAGCAGATCGAAGTGAACCTGCTCGGTGCGATGGCGTGGATCAATCAGGCTGCGGAACGTTTTGGTCGAGGACAAACGGGAACTATCGTCGGGATATCTTCTGTTGCAGGCGACCGTGGCCGAGGCGGAATGATTGGCTACGCTACATCCAAAGCTGGGTTCAATGCCTATCTTGAAGCGATTCGCAACCGCGTGGGTCGACTGGGGGTGAAGGTAGTTACGGTTAAACCGGGTCCCGTGAACACTCCCATGACAGAAGCACTTGATCGGAGCAAGAAGCCTCTATTGATTGAGGCCGACAAAGCAGCACACCTAATCATTGACGGTGCGAAGCGCGGTAAAAACGTCGTCTACGTTCCATGGATGTGGCGGCCGATAATGGCGATTATCCGTTCCGTACCGTCCTTCATATTCCAAAGGCTGAAGAACCTCAACTCATGAGCACCGCATTCGAACAGGGTACTCTGCCGCTGCACGCTGACGCCCCACTTGTGACATCCACCGCATTTGAGACCCGTATGCTCCCCTCTGAGCGACTGGAACGCGTTTGGGCATGGGGAATGGCGGACAGTGCAATGAGCTACGTTTATCGTCCCACAACGGTCGCCGGCATTCGGGCTGTCTTTGAGCTAGCAAAAGCAAAGGGAAGGACGATCGCACTGCGTGGTGCCGGAAGAAGTTATGGGGACGCGTCGATACGAAGCGAGGAGATTTCCCTCGACCTCACACGAATGAAGCGCATTCTTGAATGGGATGCCGATAAAGGGCACATTACCGTTGAACCCGGCACATCCATTCGGGACATCTGGCAATATACCATAGAGGATGGATGGTGGCCCTATGTGGTTTCTGGGACCATGTTTCCAACCATTGGCGGCGCGGTCGCTATGAATATTCATGGCAAAAATAACTTTGCAGTTGGGCCGATTGGGGACCACGTATTGAGCTTTGACATTCTCCTGCCAACGGGTGAAATCAAACACTGCAGCAGGTTGGTCAACACAGGCCTGTTTCATGCGGCGATTGGCGGATTCGGGATGTTAGGATGCTTCACGAGTATCACGCTGGAACTTAAAAAGGTCTATTCAGGAAACCTTCTTGTGGAACCAATATCTACGTCATCCCTAGCGGAGATGATGAAGGTGATTGAAGAGAGAGAATCGACCGCGGATTACCTAGTTGGTTGGGTAGATTGTTTTGCAAAGGGAGATTCTCTGGGGCGAGGGCTTGTGCATCAAGCAAATTATCTCGCCAAGGGTGAGGATATTAAGCCTGCTCAAACACTGCGCGTCGAGAATCAGGAGCTCCCAGACACAATTATGGGACTGGTTCCCAAGTCAATAATGTGGCGATTTATGAAACCCTTTGTTAATGACTTCGGATCACGTCTCATTAATGCTGCAAAGTTCCACAGCAGTCGTTTAAGCAACCATCGGTCCCACCTTCAATCCCACGCAGGCTTCGCGTTCCTATTAGACTACGTGCCGAATTGGAAGTGGTCGTACAAGCCCTACGGCTTGATTCAATACCAGAGTTTTGTTCCAAAAGACAAAGCATATGAAGTTTTCATGAGGCAGATATTGCTTCAGCAGAAGTACGGGTTGGTATCCTACCTTGGAGTTTTCAAGCGACATCGACCGGATAATTTTCTGATGACTCACGCGCTAGATGGATACAGCTTTGCGCTGGATTTCAAGGTCACCGATAAAAACCGCGAACGCCTTTGGGCGCTCGCAGCTGAAATGGACAAGTTGGTTATCGAAGCAGGCGGTCGTTTTTACTTCGCCAAAGATAGTACATTGAGTAGTTCTAGACTACATGCTTACCTTCAGGAAGAGCGGGTACAAAAGTTTCTATCCTTGAAACGCCAGTGCGATCCTGATTCCCTACTTCAGACAAACCTCTATAAACGCGTCTTCCTGAGTCAAAACGGCTAATCCCTGAATTTGTCTCTATCCGGTAGAAACTGACTTAATACTCCAGATAATAATCCCATTAGAACGGGCCCCAAGAAGAAACCCAAACCTTCGACGTTAAATCCGGGTACAACGGCGTGCGTTGCCGCGAACAAGAAGCAGTTAACCAGGAAACCGAAGATTCCAAATGTTAGACAGTTTATTGGTAAAGTTAGAAAACCGATAACTGGTCGCACCAGTGAGTTGACCAAACTAATGACGATCGTCGCCTCAAAGAGAGAGAATGTGTCCGTTACAGAGACCCCTATCTTGAGTTTTGCCACAATTAATAGTGCCAGCGCACTACAAAATAGTCTCAAAATCCAGTTAATCATATTCCTGTCCCCTCTTACTTTCGAGTATATCTGATATACGAATTATCATCTAGAATGGTTTTGCCTCACGAGAACCCAACCTTTCAAAACGACGGCAGTACCTGCAATCCTCTTTGGAACCATAAATACTGGCGACTATGAAACCACTTGGCGCCTTCTGGGGTAAATCTATTGCGGTAATCCCATCTTGTCTAACTGATAGGTACAATAGGCATTAATAGCGGCACAATCTGCGAAACTAGTACCAATACGGAGAACGAATTGTCCTCAAAAATTGATCGCGAACTCGAGACCCTTATACGTGCACGTTACCCTATCGTTTATGTTATATCATGGGAAGAGCAGCGAGTCGAGACGGCGCTACAGACGATTGCTCGTGAGCGTGGTAAAAAGGTACATATTTGGACAGTCACCCAAGGATTTGCTAAGCAAGGTGGCCAACGAGACAATGCGACCCGTGATCCCCTTGCGGCGCTCGATTTTGTGGCGAATTCCAGTGATCAAGCGATATTCCTGCTGAAAGATTTCCATAGTTTCATCTCCGATTACAACGTAACTCGCAGACTACGCG
>CAISOI010000013.1 GCA_903886985.1 uncultured Chthonomonas sp. | reverse complement strand
GTCCTGGCTTTTCTGGATCCTCATACACTTGGATTGCCATAATCATTGTTTCTTCGAAATATTGAAGAATGTTTAGAATATGTTTAAAATTGACCTTGCGTTGCATTGTAGTATCGATTAAAATTTTATCCATAGGCACCATAATGGCCTTACACAAACTCATGTCTGTAAACTGTTTCCAACTCTTGTGTCGGCGTTTGAATTCGGCTACCATACCTTCCAGCATTAGCTCTACACCTGCGGCCATAGATTCACTTAGCCGTTCTCGCAAAGAAATAAAATGACTTGACCCTTCCCTAGTTTGTGTTTGTTATAGATATCACTGTTTTGACGGTTGTATTGGGTTGATCTTACCCAATGTGATGGTGCTGTAGTGATGTCGCCAACTTTAAAGAGCCGGATAGAGCTTTTACTTGCCATTTATTCAATTAATGACCCGAGAACTTGCTGCAACACATTATGACGAAAGTGAGAATGCAAATGTCTTATCGGAAACCGACAACCTTTCACCTTTTAGTAATCTGCTTTTTGTGCTTGGTGTGCACAACCATTCCTCATACGGGCAATGCTCAAAGTAGTCACTTCTTGCCCAATGACCTTATTGTCGTAGTTGATTCGAACTCTTCCAGTATTGCTAATGTTAAGCGAGGGCTGGGCAAAGATGGGGGAGTGGTTCACTTTCAGCGCGAAATTGGGGTTTTACGCGTTCGCACTAAATCGAGTTCAGACTTTTCCGCAGTTGTGAAACAGTTAAGAAGAACCAAGGGAGTACTGAGCGTTGAACGAAACGCGATCCGGAGGATGTGCTCTGATCCCAACGATACATATTATTCCAGCCAATACGCACCGCAATTGATTAAAGCGAACAATGCGTGGGATATCTATAACCCCAAGTCGACGGTAGTTGTCGCGGTGCTCGACACGGGTGTAGATTACAATCACTCGGATTTATCGAATGCAATTCTGAGAGATTCTGGTGGCAATCCTATTTCATACAACGCTTTGGATGGTACTGCCAATGCGTCCGATGACAACGGACATGGCACATCCGTTGCGGGAGTTGCTTCAGCATCCATCAACAATGGAACTGGAATTGCTGGAATCGCAGGGTGGAATCCCGCGGTACCAAATTCAACATCATTCGTAAAAGTTATGCCGGTGAAGGTTTTGGATGCGTATGGTACTGGCGATGATTATGGGGTCTCGAACGGCATTATTTGGGCAGTCAATCATGGTGCTAATGTTATCAATCTAAGCCTGGGTTCTTCAGATTACACAGCCGCCCTCGATAGTGCTATTCAATATGCCATTAGCCACGGCGTTGTAGTAGCAGCAGCAGCGGGTAATTCGGGCAGTTCTGCGTTGTTCTATCCGGCGGCATACAATAACGTAATCTCTGTAGCAGCCTCTGACGAAACAGACAATATCACTCCGTGGTCAAACTTTGGGGATTGGGTTAAAGTGCTTGCCCCTGGGAATGGTGTACTGTCGACCTGGCCCGGTCAAAGCTATCAACTCCAGTGGGGAACCTCAATTGCAACTCCGCATGTAACTGGGGTTGCCGCGATGATCAAGGCAATGTATCCTCAGCTAAGTGCGTCGCAGGTATCCGATTTGGTGACGCACAACACAGATGGATACATTCCGTATTACAATCATGTGATAAGCACTCTGGGTGGCAGACTGAATGCTGCCAAAGCACTTCAGGCAGCAATTACGCTTAACCCCGTGCCCGGGGCTCCTACTTCGTTGACTGCAGTCTCTGCAAATCACGGAGCCAGTTTGAATTGGCACGCTGCTTTAGGTGCCTCGACGTACGATGTCTATCGGTCGACAAATGCAACGACTGGGTTTTCACAAGTTGCCAGTAACGTGCTTACTACATCTTATTCCGACACAGGCATTACAAATGGGACCACATATTACTATTATGTAGCCGGTTCGAACTCTGGAGGAGAAGGGGCTGGGAGTAATGCGGTGTCAGTAGTACCAGTAGATCCGGCGACCCTTCCTACAGTTCCTACTGGAATTAGTGTTACGAACATGAACACATCCGTTCTGTTGTTGTGGTCCTCGTCCAGCAGGGCTGGGGGATATTCGGTTGAACGGTCGACAGTTTCAGGCGGACCGTACACTACCGTGGCAACAAATCTGGGAGGTCCCGGAATGCAGGATATCCACCTGGTTAATGGCACTACTTACTATTACCGGATCTACGCCACCAACAGCTACGGTTCTAGTCAAGCGTCGGTAGAAGTGTCCGGTCGACCGGTCGCTGCATCTCCTCCGGCAACTCCCACGGGACTGGTGGTTACTACAGGGGATAAGTATTGCCTTTTGTCTTGGAATAATGTATCCGGAGCAACGAGCTTTACTGTTAAGCGGAGTCTCTCGGCAACTGGTCCTTTCACAGTGGTTGGCAGCAATGTGCAGGGAGCGATGTTTCAGGACGTACTTCTCACAAATGGAGTCACGTACTATTACGTCGTGGATTCGGCCAATTCTTCTGGATTGAGTGCGGATTCGGCAGTGGCCTCTGGAACACCTCATTAATCGACGTTCGACATAGTTCATAGAGCTTGCCCACGTGGTAGGCTCTATGATTTTGTCTTTCCGTTAGAGACAGGTCAATTCTCCCTGTACCAAAACTCAAAAGTTCTGTAATCCAAACTTCCGAACAATATACAAATATGGGAACTGCAGGGTATAACATAATAGTATCTTAAATGTACACATGTGGTAACCGTATGTTATAGATGAGGCATGCAGTTCGGTATTAAAGTTGATGGGCTTTAGAGCGAGTGATAATATTTTCAGGCTGTAACTAACCACTATGGTGTTGTTTTTTTGCAAATATTGTATATCTTATGTTGATAAAGTTAATCCTTCTATTATGAAAGGAAGCCAGTGTTGAAATTCTTTCGAAGTGGTCGCCCAGATGCCGCCCACATTGTTCGGCAATTGCGCCTTGTTAGTGCTTTAGCACTCGTCACATCATTGTTCCTAATTTCCGATACTTGCAACGGTTCCACCACAGCCTCAAAACAGACTGTGATTTTTCAGGCACCTAGCAAGGTAATGGCAAATCCTATCAGCAGACGAGCGATTAACCGTTTGGGTATTGCAACTCTCTCAAACCCGCAAATTGGCACTTATGTGCTTAAACTTCATTCCTCAGTTAACAAGCAGTTGGCCGTAAAGCTCCTGAAGACGTTGCCAGGTGTAGGGTTTGCTGAGTCAGGCGTGGTATTTAAAGCAGCTTCAATTCCCAATGACCCGCAATACTATCTTCAACCTAGTTTAGCTCAAGTAAACGTTGAGAGAGCTTGGGATCTGTGGAAGCCACAGGCAGTCACTGTAGTTGCAATTGTCGACACGGGGATTACTCTAGACCACGAAGACTTAGTTTCGACCATCTACAGAGATAATTCCAACACGCCGATTATGCATAACTCGATTGACAATAGTTCAAATGCAAACGATGATGAGGGGCACGGAACCTCGGTCGCAGGCATTGGGTTTGCGTCAATTAATAACGGAGTAGGAATGGCCGGCATCGGAGGATGGAATCCAGCCTATGCGGGCTCAAATTCGAAGATCCGAGTTATGCCGGTAAAGGCGTTAAATAGGTTTAGAGTTGGAACGGATACAAGCATTGCCAATGGAATTACATGGGCCGTGGATCACGGTGCCAACGTTATTAATCTTTGTTTCAGCAGCCAAACATACTCTGCAACGGTTGATGCTGCGTGTCAATATGCTATCGGGAAGGGGTGCGTGGTTGTAGCGGCTGCAGGAAATGATGGTACCAGCGCTCTGGAATATCCCGCGAGCAACAGTGGAGTTATCTCGGTCGGTTCGATCGAAGCCGACAATTCGCTAATTCCGTTTTCCAATTATGGTAATCGTGTCAATATCCTTGCTCCTGGACGGTCAATTGTCACGACTTCATGGGAAGGGGATTACACCCTTTATTCTGGTACCTCAGCGTCAACACCTCAAGTCGCGGCAACAGCTGCAATGATTCTGGCGGAGTTTCCAAATGCATCGGTCTCTGCTGTGACTAGTTTTATCACCGGCAGTGCCAGTTCATATACTCCGTATCAAGGTCGCACGATTGCCTCAGGAAGCGGAAGGCTGAACGTTTATGGCGCTATCTTAGCGGCTACACAATCCAGCTTGGTATTGTGTGCGGCACCATCGTCTCTGTTCGGTTCAGGAATTAACCACGGAGCAGTCTTGAATTGGCTGCCGGTTGTAGGTGCAGAAAACTACGTTGTTACCCGGGGTCTGGCTATCACCGGACCATTTACAACTATTGCCACCGTGGCAAGTGGTACCACGTACACGGATACGAATCTGACTAACGGCACTAATTATTACTACAGTGTCGCAGGCGTTAACCAAGCAGGTACAGGAAGCTTTTCAAATATTGTCGATGTTGTTCCTCAGGATCCGTCAAAATTACCTGGTGTTCCGTATATTAACTTCACCTCAACATGGGGTACTAATGTGCTCCTTAAATGGCTAGGAGCCACACAAACTGCGAGTTATGTCATTAGTCGCTCGACAACTTCTGGGGGGCCATATACGGTCGTATATCCCGCAGCATATGGTCCGGCTTTCCAGGATATTTCTGTCACTTCGGGTGCAACCTATTATTATGTTGTTCAGGCAAAAAATCCGTATGGAACTAGTGGATACTCAAATGAGGTTCGCGTGGACGTTTATGCACCTCAGCCTGTTATGCCCTCTGGTTTATCTGGCACACAGTTCGGAAGATTTGCATACCTGACTTGGAACTCTACCGCACGAGCAACGGGTTATAATCTGTATCAGGCAACTTCTCCAAATGGTCCGTTCATCCAGATACTAAGTGGAATCGCCGGTCCCGCTGCAGTTGATACTACGGTGAGCAGGAATGGTGGAACGTATTATTACCAGGTGCAGGGAACAAATGCAAATGGGGCAGGGCCATTATCTCCAACGGCAGCTGTGACCCTGACGATGACGCCACCTGGAAAAGTGCAGGGTATTGATATTTCGAATCGTGTTCGCAGTAAGTATTTGTCTTGGACAGGTATTACTATGGCCAGTAGCTACTCTGTTAAGCGAAGTTCTACATTGAGTGGAACATACAGTGTTATTAAGACGGGCCTTTTAGGACCTGCATTTGAAGATACGAGTGCAAACCCTTTTGCGACATACTATTATATTGTTGTTGCAGTAAACGCTGGCGGGAACGGTCCCGACTCAGATCCAGTTGGCGGTTAATATTATCTCCCGACATCACGGAGGCTGACATCCGGGTTGTCGAGTGTAATGCATTGGGTGTTCGCCCTCTATGAAACGTATTAGAACGAAATTGCGTCTAAAATAACATTGGACAATTTCACAATCTAAGTAATCTATTCGAATGCGGTCAATAGGGGGCAAGATGCCGGAAGAGTTGGATGTAGTTCGTCGAATACAGGGTGCGAAATCTGCCTTACAGAGCAGGCAGGGTAGTTATGCTCTTGAATTGCTGAAGCCACTGAGTGTTGATGGTTCAGGAACTGCGGAAGTATTGGAACTGGCAGCTATGGCACATGCCATGATTGGCAATCAATCCCTTGCGTCTAAATTCTTTCGGCAAGCGACAATCTTGGAGCCGGGAAGGGTGACCTCGCACTATAATTTTGCTGTATTCCTTACCGCTATCAAGGAATATCACGAAGCCTCTGAAGAAAATCAAGCTGTTCTCTATCTCCAGCCTACGCATGCGGGCGCTTTAGTGCTACAGACCAAACTTCAGACCTTGATTCGTGAGCGAGATATAGTCTCTGAGGAAGGTTTTGAGACGGTTGGGCGTGGTGTCGATCCTTCTAAAGTTTCGGGGCGTTGGTCGAACCTTCCTTGCCCAAAATGCGGCGGAAGTAACTTCATGACCGCTCGAATGTGTAAAAAATGCGGTAGCTACATTCCAGAAATGCCTGAAATTATCCCAGTGGAGTAGGCAATTAATCCCTCGTTGAAGTAGTATTCTGTACGAATCTACTCGTGTCGCAGCGCGGTGATTGGGTCTTGCTGAGCAGCTCTCATTGCCGGCGTGACGCCAAAGATCAACCCGACTAGCAAGCAGACCCCGAACGCTAAAATTATCGCAGGAATCGTAACTACAGGCTTCAGCGGGGAAAAGTACGCTACAACCTTACAGATGCCCATCGCCAGAAATGTACCTAACATGCCACCTGTCAGGCAAAGTGCAAGCGCTTCCGTTAAGAATTGCATGAAGATATCTATCTTACGCGCGCCGACTGTCTTGCGAATTCCAATTTCTCTGGTCCTCTCAGTCACCGTGACCAGCATGATGTTCATAATCCCAACACCTGCAACAACGAGTGAGATTGCACCGATTCCCAGAACCATTGCTTGAACGATGTCGAACAGTTTGAAAATCGCACCCAGAAGCTGAGTGGGGGTAACAATCCCAAAGTCTTCGTGACCCTGATGGTTTTTCAGAACAGTGGCCTTGACTTTGTCTAGAGTAGGCTGAGGAGCCTTCGTATAATCCGTCTGCAACAGAATTCTGTTAAGTTGACCACCTTGGAGCATCTTGCGTGCAGCAGGAAGTGGAATGTAGATCACATTAACGAAGCTGAATTGTCCGAAAAGCGACTGATCTTCTTTTTCGAGAACTCCGACTATTTTGAAATCGTGACCCTGTACACGAATTGACTTGCCAACAGCACTGCCCTTACCAAAGATCTGTTCCTTAGGAGCATTTGCCAGCACACATACTGCGGAATTCAATTCAGATCGGTTAAAAAGGCGCCCTTCTACTAAGGGGCTCGGGCGAATGTCAAAGATACCGGTATTTGTAGCAAAGACTAGTGCGGAGTAGGACTCTTTTGCATGTTCCACTGTGCCGAACACAAACATGAGAGGTATAGCCTGTTTGATTCCATTGACCGTTGATAACGATGTCACGTCGAAATCCGTTAACGTGGAAATCCCAAGAGTGGACATAGGATTTGGCTGACCGGACGCATCCAGCTTGCCAGGAACGATTATGACAGTATTGGTTCCGAGATCGTCAATCTGTTTCGTAACATCCTTCTTGACGCCTGCACCAATTCCCATTAGAAGAACAACGGAACCAACTCCGATAATAATTCCGATCATTGTCAGGGAAGATCGAAGCAAGTTTTCTCGAATTGCTCTCAGGGCACTGTGAAGATTTTCACGAATTGTAGACATATCAGGAGATTATACGATACGTGATCAGTATTTGTACCGGAATGGAGGCTTCTAAAATGAAAAGTCCCTCCATTTAGAGAATGGAGAGACTAAAAGTGGGCGACCGACGGGAATCGAACCCGTATCACCAGAGCCACAGACTGGCATGATAACCGTTTCACTACGGTCGCCACATCGTTCACGACGAAGGGTATTTTACTCTAATCCTAGCAATATTGCAATCCAAATATACGGATTGGAGCAACAATCAATGGACAATGGCGTTTAATGCCGACTTGGCAGCTAGGAGACCAGGCTTAATTGCCAACGCACGCTTAAACGCTGTCGTTGCTTCATTGAGTCTGTTAGTAGCCAGATAAGCCATGCCTAAGTGGTAAGTAATCTCCGCTTGCCCCGGAGAAAGATCGTCAGCACGTTCCAACTCGAGTACCGCATCCTTAAATCGACGCATCTTAAAATGCACCCATCCTAGGCTGTCTAACACGACCCCCATCTGTTCCGGAGTTACGTCCAAAGTTTTGAGGCGGTTCAGAGCAGTTCCAAGCAACGTTTCCGCTTTTACCAATTTTGCTGGTGTCAATGGATCATCCACTTCTACCGTTTCCGCCAGCGTGTACGCGAGGCCGTTTTGTGTAAGCGGATTGTCGGGTTGTAGATTGTAGGCGGCGGTGGCAAGGTCCAGCGCTTTTACATGGTCACCGGCATCGAGTCGTGCAGCAGAAGCAATACTTAACAATGCGCATCTTTCTACAACTGGTGCCGTTGGCACAGCGGCAAGCCCTTGGTCGGCATATTTAGCAGCAAGTACCGGCTGGTCTGCCTGCATATATTCGTTCGCAATTTGGGCGTACAGGCTGAGGTCTTCTCGATGCAGCGATATTGCTTGGTCAAATGCAGCCTGACTGCCGGGGATGTCATGAACTTCCAATCGACGCACGCCTCGATTGTACACCTCGGGATTAGTATTCATGAGTGGATTGGGTATCTGCCCACAGCCTGAAAGAGCTGTCAGCAGGAACACCAGTCCGGAGCGATTCAATATTTGTTTCAATTCAGTTTTCCAAGCAAAAAGTAAAGTTCAATTGATAGGTTCTAACATAATTGTACTAATCGAGTAAATGAATCAGGTCCCGATGTTCGTCACCGCCCGTGAGCTCTAGGAAGATGTCTTCAAGGCTCTTTGTTTCGGAAGCAGCTTCTGCTCTCAGCTCTGTCATAGTGCCTTGCGCAATGATCTTGCCCCTATTTAGGATTGCAAATCTATCGCACATGCGTTCGGCAATTTCTAAAATGTGGGTCGAGATCAAAACGGTGCATCCGTCGTCACACAATTTGCGCAGTATGTCCTTCATCAACCGAGCGCTTTTTGGATCTAAGCCCACGGTAGGCTCATCCAAAAAGATGATCTGAGGTTGGTGAATGAGCGCGCCGGCGAGTGCAATTTTTTGCCTCATTCCTCTTGAGTAGCCTTGAATCAGTTCATTGCCTTTGGTTTCAAGTTCAAACAGTTGGAGAAGATCGCTGATCTTGCGGGATCGCCCCTCTGAGGGAACCGAATAGAGGTCAGCCATAAAGCTGATAAACTCTCTACCGGTGAGTTTGTCATAGAGAAACGGGTTATCGGGAATGTATCCGAAGAGAGCTTTTGCCTGTAAGGGATGTGTCTGAATGTCGTAACTACCAAGAATCGCCGTTCCCGCCGAAGGACGCAGCAGACCTGTCATCATTTTGATACTCGTCGTTTTTCCTGCGCCGTTAGGACCAAGAAACCCGAATAATTCACCTTTATTGACCGCAAGGTTCAATTGGTCCACCGCAACAAACTCGCCGAATTTCTTTGTTAGTCCCTTACATTCGATGACTATTTGAGGGGTTGGTTGAATGTCAAAATTGTTGTCGGTCATGTTAACGTCACTCATTGATCATCTTTGAGTTGCCCAACGACAACACGGTCGATCCCTGAAAGATCCTTCAGCCGTTTCGTGTTTACAAAGTCTGCCTTTTCATACAATTTCTGGAGAGATTCCGCCTGTCCTAACGCAACTTCAACTGCCAGCCATCCGCCGGGTTTAAGAACTCTCTTGGATTCCTTGATTAGCTGTTTGTGAAAATCAAATCCGTCCTTGCCACCGTCAAGTGCCAATTTTGGTTCGTATCGGCTAATCTCAGGCTCAAGGTCCCTTATCTCTTTAGTAGGGATATAGGGCGGATTTGAAAGCAGGATATCGACTGAGTTCGATAAGATCGCACTCAACATATCAGATTGAACTACCATCACTTTGCCATCAATTTTAGGGCTCAACTTTTTGACGTTCTCGCGTGCGACAGAGACAGCTTCCAACGACTTATCAATGCCAATTACGTTTGCATTTGGCACATTTACCGCAACCGAGATTGCTATGCATCCCGTGCCTGTACCAACATCTATTACTGTACAGTCAGGAAACTTAGCGGCCTTTTTGATCGCGAATTCGACGAGGATTTCTGTTTCGGGTCTAGGGATTAGGGTTGCACTAGAGACCTTGAAATCAAGCCCGTAGAACTCCTGTGAGCCACGAATATATGCCAAAGGTTCCCGTTTACATCGTCGATCAATGTGGCTCAGAAAAGTTCCGATTTCTTGGTCGGTAAATGGTCTTCCAATCCCAGCAATAATCTTGATTCGGTCTACTTTAACTGCCAGCGCCATAAGAAGTTGAACTTCAAAGTAAGGACTCTCCACGCCGGCAGCGCTAAGTCGTCGGGCGTTTGACTGAAGAAATTCTTGCTCTGAATACACCATTATCTGTTAAATTCCTTCATTCTCCAAGCGAAGTTTTTCTGCTTGATCCGCGGCAGCAAGTTCATCGATGAAAGGTTGAATTTCGCCATCCATAATGGCGGGAATGTTGTAGATGGTTTTGCCAATTCGGTGGTCGGACACGCGTCCGTCTGGGAAATTGTAAGTTCTAATCTTTTCGGAGCGATCGCCGCTACCAATCTGGCCACGTCTCAGGTCCGTTCTGGCGTCCACGGCCGCCTGTTGTTCCTTTTCAAGTAGACGGGCGCGCAGCATTCGCATTGCCTTTTCTTTGTTCTGGAATTGGCTGCGTTCATCCTGACACGTTACAACGATACCAGTAGGTTTGTGAGTTATGCGGATTGCAGTCGCCACTTTCTGAACGTTCTGACCGCCTGCGGAAGACGAGTGGTAAACGTCCATTTCAATTTCGCCCGCATTGATTTCTACTTCTACTTCTTCGGCTTCTGGTAGGACCGCCACAGTTGCCGTTGACGTGTGGATACGCCCGCCAGATTCGGTGGACGGGACCCTCTGGACTCGGTGAACGCCGCTCTCATATTTCAATTGACTGAAAGCACCTTGACCCTGGATACTGAAGACAGCTTCACTGAAACCACCTATACCGGTCTCTTGCGAATTGAGAATTTCAACTTTCCAGTTTCTGCGTTCGGAGTAGCGTGTGTACATTCGGAAAAGTTCACCTGCAAATAGCGCCGCCTCTTCTCCGCC
>CAISOI010000012.1 GCA_903886985.1 uncultured Chthonomonas sp. | reverse complement strand
CTGCACACTTAACTCGTACTAATACGGACGGAACATTGCAACTGTTAACGCTTGATTTGCGAAAAGCGTTAAAGCATGATCCGCTGAACGACCTCAGATTAGCGCCTCAGGATAAGCTTCACATTTTCAATGTGCGTGAAGTTCAGTTTATGAACGATAGGGCAGTGACGGTTCAAGGCGCCGTACAGCGACCAGCAGTCTATTATCGATCTGACAATATGCGCTTGCTGGACCTCATATTGATGACGGGGGGGCCCCGACCGGAAGCTTATACAGATCAGATATTCATCCAACGTCGGGATGAGATTGATAGGCCGGGAGAGTTGTTGCGGGTCAATTTGAAGAAACTTCTCGCTGGTGATACCAAAGAGAACATTCTGCTCAATGACAAAGATCAAGTTCGTATCTTCACGGTAGATGAATTTAATGTCAAACCACGTCAAATTGTTCAAGTTGCCGGAGCAGTTCAGAAACCAGGAACATTTCCTCGGGCAACAAACATGACTGTCCGAGATTTGATCAATCTTGCTGGCAACCTTACTGTCAATGCGTATACAGATGTTGCGTTCCTACAACGCAAAGATGAGGCTGACAATCCAGGCCCCATTGTTCGAATCAATGTATTGAAGGCTATGGCAGGTGATCCTAAGTTCAACCTAGCGCTTGAAGACCGAGATGCATTGACCATCTTGACCGAGGAAGATTTTAACTACCAGAGTCAGCACAATGTTCGTATCACTGGCTCCGTACAGAGACCTAATACGTTTCCTCGATCAGAGAATATGCGAGTTCTGGATATTTTGAATCTTGCCGGAAATCCATTGCCAAGCGCATATTTAGATGTTGCATTTGTACAACGAACAGATATTAACAGCAAGCCTGGCCCATTGCTTAAAGTGAATCTTAGAAAGCTGATGGCTGGGGATGCCCGCGAGAACCTACTGCTGGAAGACCGTGATGTTGTAACAGTTTATTCGATGGAAGAGTTTAACTTCCAATCACAGCATCAGGTGCGGATTGCAGGAGCTGTACAGAAGCCCAGTTCTTTGGCTCGCGCAGAGAATATGCGAGTTTTGGATCTGCTGAATCTTGCCGGAAATCCGCTGCCCAATGCATATTTGGACATGGCGTTTGTTCAGCGCACAGATATTAGTGGCAAACCTGGAAGTTTGTTTAAAGTAAATCTGAGAAAACTCATGGTGGGCGACGCACAAGAGAATATTCTCTTGGAAGACAGAGATGTTCTCACGGTATACACGATGGAAGAGTTCAACTTCCAATCTCAGCATCAAGTGAGAATTGCTGGTGCTGTTCAAAAGCCAAGCACTTTTCCACATGCGGACAATATGCGAGTCTTTGATTTGCTGAACCTCGCAGGAAATGTACTGCCGAACGCATATGTAGAGACCGCGTTCCTTCAGAGGCGTGACATTAATGACAAGCCTGGCGAGATGCTCAAGATCAACATTCGTAAATTGATGGCCGGTGATACCAATGAAAATGTATTGCTTCAGGATCGGGATGTATTAACAGTCTACACCATTGATCAGTTTATGTTCCAATTGGATCAACAGGTAACCATTGCTGGAGCTGTTCAGACTCCTGGGGCATTTGCACGACCAAATAACATGCGGATTGCTGATTTGATTGCGGTCGCGGGAAATGCTCTGCCAGATGCTTTTATGGATAAAGCGTTTATTCAGAGGGCAAATCCGGACGGCACTGCTGGGCCGCTAATCATAGTTGATTTGAACAAAGCCATATCCGGGGATCCTAAAGAGAACGTTCTCTTGCACGATAAAGATGCAGTCTCTGTATACACAAAAGCAGAAGCGATGTTCAAGGCGCCTCAGACGGTTCAAATTCAGGGCGCGGTTTTGAAGCCTGGCAATTTCCAACGGTCTGAGAATATGAAGTTGAGTGATTTGCTCAATCTCGCCGGAGGATTTAAGCCAGATGTAAGCGACCGAGTCGAGATAGCCCATTCACGTACAGATCGACGTGCAGTTCCATATGTAATTGCGATCAGTGGAGGTCCAAGTGGAGCGCCTGTCGAGAATCCCGCAATCCTGGATGGTGATATTGTTGTGATCAAGTCCCGCGGTGATTTCATTGATAAGCCAAGAGTTGTTACCATCAATGGTTCTGTAAATCGGCCGGGCCCGGTTGTTATCCACGGAGACAAGATGCGCGTCAGTGATATTGTTCGAGAAGCTGGCGGGCTGCGAGAGGATGCTTATCCTCAAGGCTCCGAATTCATGAGAATGCCTGCTCTCCTCGAAACAGCCGGACAGATGACAACGGTAGTCGCAGTTAACAAGTTGAACGATATCCTGAATCAGGCTGATTTTGGGCGCTTAACCGCAGCGGCAGCAATTGCCAAAACGCGCGCCATTACATCTGCATCTCAAAACTCTGGTGCAAACTTGATTCCTGGGATTTCGCCAGTAACACCGACTCCGGTGGCACAATCGGCTGAAAATACGGGACTGGTAAAGCTGTTTGACTCAAACTTGGTAAGCCAACCGCGTTCACTTGGGGCTGCAGAGACTTCCGTTACTGGAAACGTCACGGTTAATGTGGCAAATGCCCTTAGGAGTCCGCATAGAAGTTCGGATGACATGTATGTCATGGATGGTGACGTTATTAATATTCCATCTAAGCCAACGACGATTCAGGTACTCGGGTCTGTCATTCAGAACCGTGCAGTTCCATTCACGTCAGGTGCTCAGGTTGATTACTATATCAACCAGACAGGTGGTATGACTCTCGATGCTGCGCGGGAACGTATCATTGTTCTTCGAATGGGTGGTGGCCTCATGCCGGCGAACAAAGTGAAGCAATTGATGGCAGGAGATATTATTCTTGTTCCATCGAAAGTGATAGCAGCGAAATTGGACACTGGTAAGACGAATGTTGTTGACAACATCTTCCGAAACCTTACCACGTCCGCGTTGCTAGTCCTAGCCGCTAAGAAGCTGCTTGGAATTTAATTAGATAGAGCCGCATCCTACGGATCCTACGCATCTTGTAGAGACGAGGCGGATGCGGCAAGTCTAATGAAGTTTCAATCGGTAGAGAGTGCTAAGGTCTATGAATCAAAAGTGTGTAGTGTTTGGCGCAAGCGGTCATGCAATGTCGGTAATCGATGCCATATTGTCGATGCCAGATTTAGAGCCATGTGCTATTTTGACCTCGGACGCCTCGATGTGGGGAAGCCAGATACTCGGCATACCAATCCGTGGTGGCGACGAACTGGTAGGTCAACTCGTGGCGGAAGGCGCGACAACTTTTACAGTTGCGTTTGGAGCAATTGGCAATCCTCATTTGAGGATGGCAGTTTATAACAGTGCAATTCGATGCGGTCTTTCCCCTGCAAATGTTATCCACTCATCTGCTTCAGTATCTCAATACGCAGAGATTGGAAACGGGTGTCAGATTTTGAGAGGCGCGATAGTCGTTGCAGGAGCAAAACTGGGTAACAATGTACTGGTGAATACCGGAGCTATCGTTGAGCATGGCTGTTTGTTGGGTGATGGTTGTTTTCTTGCAACCGGAGCCATGTTATCTGGAGATGTTGTGCTGGAAAATGGTGTGCATATAGGAACAGGCGCTTCGGTTCGACAGGGAATCAGAATTGGAACCAATGCCATCGTTGGAATTGGTGCTGCAGTAGTCAAGAATGTAGACGCTGGAACAACTGTGGTCGGGGTACCTGCGAGACCCCTATAGCCCATCGCAATTTTGCTTCAGGCTGTTGAAGGATCTACGATTGAGTTCATTTTTGCAGAACAACTGTCTCATTATCGCGGAAGCGGGCTGTAATCACAACGGTTCTCTTCAGATGGCGTTAGAACTGGTTGACTCAGCCAAAAGTTGTGGCGCGGATGCAGTGAAATTTCAGGCGTTCAAAGCTGAGAAGCTTGTAACCCGAGACGCGCCTCAGGCAAATTATCAAGTCGCGAATACCGGCGTAGTTGAATCGCAATTTGATATGATCAAGCGATTGGAGCTCTCGACAGAAGAACATAGAGCAATTTCTGAGCACTGTGCTTCGGTTGGTATTACCTATTTGTGTACTCCATTTGACGAAGATAGTGCCGATATGCTGGTGGAATTAGGTGTTCCAGCCTTTAAACTTGGGAGTGGGGAACTGACTTCGCTGCCACTTTTGAAACACATCGCTGGCCTCGGTTTGCCGATGATCTTGTCGACCGGTATGTCAAATATTGGTGAAGTGGAAGAAGCCGTAAACACAGTTCGAGAAAATGGCTGCCCAGAAATCATTCTTCTGCACTGTGTTTCCAACTACCCTGCAGATCCAGCTGAAGTTAATTTGAAGGCAATGAAGACGTTGGAGATGGCGTTTCAGCTTCCGGTCGGATATTCTGATCATACTCTCGGTAACGAGGTCGGTATTGCGGCTGTTGCACTCGGTGCGCGAGTAATTGAAAAGCACTTTACAACGAGCCGCGACCTCCCTGGGCCAGATCATCAGGCGTCGCTCGAACCTGATGAACTTGAGGAG
>CAISOI010000011.1 GCA_903886985.1 uncultured Chthonomonas sp. | reverse complement strand
GATAGAATAGCGACGAAACGCAGCATTTGGTACTCCAAGCTCTTGGTTTAATGGGTTTGTAGGGCAGGTGTGTATGATCCGGTTGAGTTAGTTGATTAATTATAGCGGTTCATAGGATGATTTTGAAATTTGGTCCTGGTGATCCGCCTTCACTGCGACAGGTATCCTTTCCAGTAGGCTCGGAAATTATCTTTTGTCAGACACCATGGGAGGACGAATGAAAAATATGTTGGCGCTAACAGGTCTAGCCATGTTACTCATTAGTAAGTCTGTTTCAGCTCAGGACTATACCTCTCGGGTAAACAACATTCTCAAATCGACTCCGTTGATTGACGGTCACAATGACTGGCCGGAAAGGCTGCGAGGTCAGTATGGCGAGAAATGGTGGGAAGTCGACCTAGCTGATCTACGCACCAATACTACTCACTATCATACTGACATCAACAGGCTGCGCAAAGGTATGGTGGGCGGGCAATTCTGGTCAGTGTGGGTGCCGACTGAACTTCACGGTGCCGATGCAGTTATGGCAACTCTGGAACAGATAGATATGGTCCATGGACTGGTCAAACGGTATCCGAACACGTTCGAACTCGCCACCACTGCCGAGGAAGTGCACCGCATTCATAAATCGGGCAAAATAGCCTCCTTAATTGGTGTCGAAGGTGGGCATCAGATTAACAACTCATTGCCAGTCCTCAGGCGGTATTACGCGCTAGGCGCCCGCTACATGACGTTGACGCATACTCAGAATATCGATTGGGCAGATAGCTCCAATGTGAACCCCAAGCATGGAGGATTGACCACATTTGGTAAAGCCGTCATTGGCGAGATGAACCGACTCGGTATGCTGGTCGATCTGAGCCATGTTTCGGCCGACACAATGCGCTCCGCTATTGCAATTTCGAAAGCACCGGTAATTTTCTCTCACTCCTCTGCGCGCGCATTGAGTGATCATCCTCGTAATGTGCCAGACGATGTATTACGCCTTGTAAAGGCAAACGACGGGGTTGTAATGATCAATTTCTTCCCGGTATACGTATCCGGTAAGAGGTTCAAATGGCAGGCGGAGCTATCGGCGGAAAAGGCACTACAGGAAGCCCTTTTTCTTGGTCAACCCGACAAGGTGAAAACGAAGGTAGACGCATGGATTTTGGCCCACCCAATGCCACGTACTACTCTGTCTGACGTTGCAGATCAAATCGAATATGTTGCCAAGATTGCCGGGCATGATCATGTGGGACTTGGTGGTGATTATGATGGGGTCAAAGATATACCGGAGGGCATGGATGGAGTAGATAACTACCCAGCTTTGTTAAAGGAATTGATGCGTAGAGGGTGGAATGATGCCGATATAGCCGCAGTTGCAGGTGGGAATATTTTGCGAGCACTAGAGGGAGCAGAAAAGACCGCAGTCCGTCTGCGCGATGCTCTTCCGACACCACTTACAATAAAGGACTTCCCATAATCAGCAAAGTCTGCAACACTCGATTTTCTATGTACATGGCTTTCTAAACTTGTAGCAACAGTGCTACCCCTACCACTTTTCTACTGAGGGCTGAATTATGATCCAATCAAAATTTGTTGGGATTCTACTGCCAGGAGCAGTATTAGCACTGTCCGTGCTCATGGCTACCGGCTGTGGTAAGAAGTCTTTAACCCCAACGAGCAACACATTGCGATACGCGCTCATTGAAGAGCCTGCATCTCTCGATCCTCCCTCCAGCACATCATTAGACACAAACGAACTATTAGGAAATATTTTTGAAGGTCTCGTCATTTATGATCGGGACATGAAACTAGCTCCCTGGTTGGCAGACAGTTGGGAGATAAGCCCGGATCATATGACCTATACGTTCCATCTGAACCCGAAAGCCAAATTTCATTCTCCGGTATCCCGTAGGGTCACTGCCGCGGACGTAAAATGGAGCCTAGAGCGAGTGTTGAAACCTGCAATGAAAGCACCGCTTCTCAATGCGCTCTTTGTCGATGTAGAAGGTGCCCAGGCTGTCATCGATGGAAAAGCTGAGGAATGCTCCGGCATAAAGGTGATTAACGACACTACCGTTACCATTAAAACTACGCGACCCTGTTCTTACATTTTGCAAGAGTTTACAGGCCTATTTATTTTCTGCCGAGAATCTGTTGAGAAGGGCGGAAATCGTATATCGGAAAAGAATTGTGTGGGTACCGGCCCCTTTATACTGTCGGATTATAAATCTGGAAAGGGCGTCTCGCTTATTGCCAATCCGGACTACTATCGAGGCAAGCCGAAGTTAGATAAGATTGAACGGCCCATCGTCCTCAGTCGTGAGACATCCCGCCTACAATACGAAGCAGGCGAGACACAAATCTGCCATACATCTTATGCCGATCATAAATCCGATCATGTTAATACGAAGCTGAAAGAACAATGTCTATTAATGCCTTATTACGGTACCACCTACATGGTCATGCAGCCGGACGTTCTGCCAGAGTTTAAAGACCTTCGGGTGCGCAAAGCAATTGCAGAAGCGATAGATCTCGATGCAATTATTCGGGTGGTTTATGATGGCGCAACCGTTAAAGCAAAAGGCTTGCTTCCGATTGGAGTGCTAGGTCATGATGAAAAAATTCGCCCTAATAAATATGATCCTACACACGCTCAAAAGTTGTTATCTGAAGCGGGTTACCCAGGAGGAAAAGGCTTTCCATCAATAACCTTGCAATTTGCAACCGATCCTGAAGCCTCGGCTACTTCCCAAATCGTGCGGGAGAATTTGAGAGTTAATCTTGGAATTGATGTACAGATAAAGGAACGCGAAGCAGGCACATTCTACGGGGAAATCGGTAAGAACAAGGTCGCATTCTACATAGTGGGGTGGAACGCTCCCGACCCGCATGATTTCCTGACCATTCAGCTCCACACTGGTGGAAAGTACAACACAACCGGGTTCAAAAGTGCGAAATTTGATGAATTGAGCGATGCGGCGGACGCTGAGTTCGACCCCATTAAGCGTGAGCGGCTCTACAGTCAGGCGGACCAGACCGCGATTGACGAGGTTGCTGCTGTCCCGATTAATTACAATCGCTTTCCCTACTTAATCCATCCTTCGGTGAAAAATCTGGACTACAATCTCGGAGG
>CAISOI010000010.1 GCA_903886985.1 uncultured Chthonomonas sp. | reverse complement strand
GGCAGAGCTTGTCCTCTTGATCCTCAATCAACATCAGGGGGCGCGGCGACAGAAGTTTGACGCACTTTATCGGAGCAACATCACTGGCTCTGCAGCCAATCAGAATTTCTCCGAATTTGGTCACCACGGGACTGAAAAGCGATCCCATAAATCCAAGCGTGGACTGAAAATGGTTGGCTATTGCGTGGTCCAAGGAAGTAAACGGACTTTCGGATACCACAGCAGCAAGTCGTTTTTCACGGGACGCCGCCATAATGGCTACTGCTCCACCCATGGAATGGCCGAGAACACCCATAGGAAGATGTTTCAGTTCGGATCGACCTTTTATGAAACTCACCGCACCGAGCAGATCATCGACCTCTTTGAATCCAATGGTGCAGTTCGTTCGCCCACTTTCGCCGCGACCACGAAAGTCAAATATCAGACACGAAAACCCACTTTTGACCAGCATGTTGGCAGGCTTAATCATCGCCAATCGGGAACCATCCACACCATGCGCGAGAATGACAATCCCGCGCGAGGGTTGACCCTGTGCGGGTATCAACCATCCCCGAATGGTCACGTTCTCGGTAGACTTCCATGACACATTCTCATACTTCAGTCCGAATTCTGTCATGGGATCCCGATTCATAATGAAATTCTTCGGACGAACGGTATTCCATGCGAGAAATATACAGAGTGCAATGTAGAAAACAAACAGGAGAAGTAGGTAGATCACTGCGCGTCGCCGGGAGCGAACTTCAGTCTGTGTGGGAGAAATAGCATCAGGAGACAGCGATGGCTGATCGGATTTCAATATTCAAAACATCAGTTAGGCAAAAAACGAGATGTTTTTCTTAGCGACTTCGTTGCCCGGATCCATAGTGAGGACGGTCTGAAAGCCTTCTTTTGCTTCGTCTTCCATGCCGAGCATTGCATAGGTTAGTGCGAGATCATTGCGAGCAGTAAGGTTGTTACCGTCCAAATCAACACAGGACTTTAATTCGACAATCGAATCGTCAAATTCACCGATAAAACCTAACACCAATCCAAGTTGATGGTGCGCTTCCGGCTCGTCCGGATAGGCAGCAATTATCTCTTTAAGCTCGCGGGTCGCTTCATCATAATTGCCTTCGATCTTAAGGCCGATCGCTCGATCCAACTGCTCTTTAACGGCAACACCCATGGAAAATAGAACTCCAATTTTACGGTCGGTAACTACGCTGTGACCATCGTCTGTCCACCAGAATGGTCATCTCGCAGGCTGCTGTAAGACTGAACAACCGCTCATTGAGACAAAGAACTACAATGAGTTCATAATATCAGCACCATGCAACAAAGTCAAGCGACAAAGCACTGAAACCTTAAAATGTTGTAACCTTTTCATCTTCGGCGTATTGTACACGAATTTAAAAGAAACCGAGTTCCAACTTGGCAGATTCAGACATAAGCTCAGGAGTCCAAGCAGGATCCCAAACAATCTCAACATTGCAATCGTGGACGCCTTCAATTCCGCGTACTTTGTCTTCCACTTCAGGTGGGAGGGTGCCCGCCACGGGGCATGCGGGGGAGGTAAGGGTCATCTTGATATTCACATTACCGTCAGGCAATACGTCAACGTTGTAGATGAGCCCCAACTC
>CAISOI010000009.1 GCA_903886985.1 uncultured Chthonomonas sp. | reverse complement strand
TAATTTTGGCGGCAATCACATCGGCTGCTTGCGTTGGAGTAAGGTCGACGACTGTAATGCCGCCAAAAGACTTAATGTTGATGGAACCTGCGGCATCCACCTTGAATGCGCCACTGAGGTCCGCTTCAACCCCGCCAGCGGATGAGACCTGAACATTAATATCGAAACCGGCTTTGATTTTTTGATTTGGATCGAAACTTGCGTCTGGTCCCAGGGGCGATTGTTGACCAATTCCACCTGGAGCATTTGGATCTTGAGCTTGAGCCCGAAAAGAGATCGAACTGCCAACGACCAACATCAAGGCCGCCAGGCTATAAAATCTAAATTGCTTTAACTGCATGTAGTAAGTTCTCCGAAAAAGCTCAAGCATAGTAACGACAAAATGAGCGTTCAAAACCAGTCGAAAACGGTGGAAGTTCGACATTTGAATCACGCATTCTGTCTCTTGACTAACATTATAGCCCACAAGTATAATGCAGGCGCTAATGCCACGGCGAATTGCCAAAGATTTACATGCCATTGTAAGCATAAATTACGCACAAACTGGTTAAAGTCAACCTGTTTCAGTGAGCGCATAATGCGCTATTAGAGGAGCCAATCACCGATGACGATGGATGTTCAGAACTTTCAAGCAGCTTGGACGAAGACGGTTGATTTGGTCAAGCTGCGAATTAACAACCTCTCTTTCTATGAAGCACTGGAACACGCTATTCCGCTTACAGTGGACGGAGACACTCTCGTGCTGGGAATGGCTACGCAGCATGGAGCCGACGCAGGGCATTTTGCTCGACCGGAACACAAGAACGCAGTAGAGACAGCCTTTGCAGAAATTGTTGGGAAGAAGTACAAACTGCGTCTCATCGAAGGCGAGACAATTCAGGACTGGGAAATTGTCAAGGCGCGTGATGCGAAGGTTGCAGTGGTGCGTGAGACAACCTATGTCAAGCGTGATGTTGAGTCTGTGGACACCCAGAATTGGGACTCAATGTATGAGTACGCAGCGAAAGCATTTTCTGCGATCACCATGCGACAGCTTCCACAGAACAAAGCTCGGTATCTGACGGAAATGCTGTACGCACTATGTGATGCGATGACTCAATTGAACCCGGATCCAGCAGACGAACATGCTCAAAGGTTGATTGCCAAAGTCATCGATCGTGTTGCTCATAATTCGGACGTGCCCGGGACAATGGTTGCCTTGGAACTTGAACGACTGCTTGCGTGGCAACGTCAACAGCAGGGATAGAAACGACTGCGAGTTAATGTCAATAAAAATGTCCGCCTCTTTGCAGAAGCGGACATTTTTGTTTGATCTACGTCGTGTTATGGATAGATTCCGCGTAGTTTTGTTGCGTCCGCTACTCGCTGAACGCCAATAACATAAGCGGCGGTACGCATATCGATGTTGTCACGATCGGCTATTGCGACAACTTCCTGATAGGCTCGCAACATCATCTGTTCCATTCGGACATTGACTTCGTTTTCCGCCCAGAAGTAGCTCTGGAGGTCCTGTACCCACTCGAAATAGGAGACAATCACGCCTCCTGCATTCGCGAGAACGTCTGGCATAACTACTACGCCGCGATCATGCAGAATGCGGTCTGCTACAGGGGTAGTGGGGCCGTTTGCGCCTTCAACCACCAGCTTTGCCTGAATGCGGCGGGCATTGGCAGCCGTGATTTGGTTTTCGAGTGCTGCAGGGACAAGAATGTCGACAGGCAGTTCCAATAGCTCCATAGCGCCGATAGGATCGCCACCAGCATGTGTAGTCAACGTTCCGTCATTTCGCTGACACTCCATAAGCTCTGGGATATTTAGTCCGTCAGGGTTGTGAAGCCCACCAAAAGCATCGCACACAGCAACAATCTTTGCTCCGTGTTCGTGTAGAATACGAGCGGCAACTCCACCAACATTGCCAAACCCTTGCACTGCGACGGTAGCACCCTTCAGGTCCATTCCCATCCGCTTGGACGCTTCGCGCGCAACGATATAAACACCGCGCCCCGTAGCATCTACACGTCCCTCGGAACCACCGATGGCAACTGGCTTACCGGTGACTACCGCAGGATAGGTGTGGCCATGGTGCATGGAGTATGTGTCCATAATCCAAGCCATTGTCTGAGCATTTGTGCCCATGTCCGGGGCAGGAATATCTGTGTTGGGACCAATGAGAAGGTCGATTTCCGAAGCATATCGACGCGTAAGTCTCTCTGATTCTGCTGGAGAAAGCGTGCGTGGATCACAAAGTACGCCACCTTTTGCACCGCCAAATGGAATATTTACGATGGCACATTTCCATGTCATCCACATCGCAAGTGCGCGTACTTCGTCGATGTCCGTTCGGGGACTGTAACGAATGCCGCCTTTTGCAGGACCACGGGAGAGATTGTGCTGAACTCTATAACCGGTGTAGACTCGCGTCGACCCGTTATCGAGTTTTACAGGAAAGTGAACCGTCAACTCTCGTTGAGGATATTTTAGAACTTCGTGGATATCAGGATCTAAGCCAATATGAGCAGCAACTGTATCTAGTTGCTGAATGGCATTTTCGTACGGGTTGGAACTCTCGCGCACATCCGCCATGTGCGTCTCTCTTTCCAACAGGGTAGGTGCGCCCATTGATTCCTCCTTGAATCATAGCCGTCCAACACTGTAGCTTTTTCGGTATCAGGTTAGTACTAACCTGGAATTTCATATAGGATTTCAGAATGCAACATTGCATTCAAAACCGTAACATTATAACATACGAATGTACTTTTCAAAGAGTGACAGTCAGTTTCATATAGTGGATAAAATGTTATGAATCTGTTTCAGCCTCTTCGGAATCTTCCAGCGCGATATCGGTTTGGATTTTGACAAGTCCCGCATAAATACCGCTGTGCGCCATCAGTTCGTCGTGGGTACCCACCTCTTCAATCTTGCCGGATTTCATGACCACCAGTCTATCCGCATCTCGCAAAGTAGAAAGTCTGTGAGCGATCGCAAAGGTAGTTCGGTTCTGAATGAGTCGCTCAATCGCTTCTTGGATTAGCTTTTCGGTCTCAGTATCGACCGATGCCGTGGCTTCATCTAGAATAAGTATTTTTGGGTCGTGGAGGATCGCACGTGCAATTGAGATGCGCTGCCGTTCCCCACCCGAGAGGCGTTGACCTCGTTCTCCGACGTAAGTATCGTATCCGTCTGGGAATTTAAGAATAAAGTTGTGGCAGTTTGCCGCCTTTGCAGCCCGCATAATCTCTTCTGGGGTCGCGTCCGGTTTGGCATAAGCAATATTGTCCTTGATAGACCCGGGGAAGAGGAAGGAGTCCTGCAACACTATTCCCAACTGACGTCTTAGGTCATCCTGTTTGATGTCGCGAATGTCGACGCCATCGATGAGGATGGAGCCTTCCGTAACGTCATAAAATCTGCTCAGGAGATTGATTATCGTCGATTTGCCGGCGCCGCTGTGTCCAACAAAGCCAATCATTTCTCCCGGACGAACCGATAATGAGAAGTTATCGAGGACGCGACGATTTTTGTCATAGCTAAAAGAGACTGCTTTAAATTCGACGCTTCCGTTCATGTTTGGAAGCGGTACCGATTGAAGCGATTCCCGTACATCTGGCTCGGTATCCAAGACTTCGAAAACGCGTTCTGCGGCAGTTAGGG
>CAISOI010000008.1 GCA_903886985.1 uncultured Chthonomonas sp. | reverse complement strand
TCTAACAATTCATGGATACTGTGCATTTAATTTATAGCCTAAACGATAGCAATGGAAATATCAAATCAAGTCCCCATCGACGGGAGACATGTATTCTTGAAACACAACTTAATTGAAAAAGGTTACCCTTCAGTCCCGATCGAACCGATTATGAGTCATAGTACAGTTTCTGATACGCAAAGTGGTGGCAGGAATGTTTTGAGTTCGACCGGAATTAGGTGAGTATCTTCGCAATCATAAACATTGGAGTTGTCAATGAACCCAAGATCCCACCTAACGCTTAAATGCATTGGCCTAGCGATCACTTTTATCAGCTTGTTTTGCACAAGGAATTATGCCGATTTGCCGAAGCCTCTTCAAGGGGTTCATCGGATTCTATTTCTTGGCGACAGTATTACCTATGCTGGCGGGTATGTTGCCGAAATTCAATCCTCAATTTGGCTTTTACCGGGTGGGACTGATATCGATATAATCAATGCTGGTTTGCCCAGTGAGACACTGTCAGGTCTGTCTGAGGAAGGGCATGCAGGCGGAGCTTTCCCGAGGCCAGATCTTCACGAACGACTAGATAGAGTGCTGGGACAGATAAAGCCCGATTTGATAGTTTCGTGTTACGGTATGAATGATGGGATCTACAAGCCGTTTGATAAGTCACGGTTTGCAGCGTATCAACGAGGATATGAGGATTTGCAGCGGGCAGCGAAAGCTATTGGCGCAAAGTTATGGATATTGACACCCGCCCCTTACGACTATCTTTCTAGTCATCCAAAGTCCAAAGCAACGAATACTGATGACTATGATGTGGTACTCGCCAAATACTCACAATGGCTTGTTTCCAAAAGGCGATCCGGCTGGAACGTAATTGACGTTCATACGCCTGTGGCAGCATACCGGGACAGTCGCCGCAAAGTGGAACCAAATTTCACCTTCCAACCCGACGGAGTTCATCCAAATTCCTTTGGTCACTATTTAATTGCAAAACCAGTTCTGCGTGCGTGGGATTTGAATCGCGCTCCTGAGACCGCGGTTGGAACCGTCACCAGTGTCACGAAAGATATGGAAAGGCTACGTGACGCTTATCTGACCCGAACCGGACATAAGCGCCCGGATATGCATCAGGATATGGATTTGGATGGAGCCATCGCCGCTGATAAATCAACGAGAATCGCGGTTGCTGAAAGTGCGAAGCAGTTTCAAAACAGTGCATTCCCGGGGCTTGTTGGGGATTACCATGGATATGTCAAGCATGATTTTTATGTGAGCGGCAACAGCGTCATTGTTGTCGATCCAAAGACAACCGCCGTTGGAAAGCCGTGGATTTGGCGAGCAGAGTTTTTTGACCATCGACCGGAGGCTGATCTCGCACTCTTGAAGATGGGATGGCATCTTGTTTATGTTAATGTCGGTAATACGTTTGGTTGTCCAGATGCGATGGAAAAGTGGGACGCCTTTTACGAATTCCTGACACTTGATCTAGGTTTTTCCAAGAAGCCTGCGCTGGAAGGGTTGAGCCGAGGCGGCTTATATGTTTACAATTGGGCGGCATCCCATCCGGATCGAGTCAGCAGCATTTATGGAGACGCGCCTGTCTGCGATTTCAAGAGTTGGCCCGGCGGCAAGGGGAAAGGTCCTGGCAGCAAGGGGGACTGGGAAAAGTTGATCCGGGATTACCACTTTGCGAATGAAGCCGAGGCACTTGCTTATCCCTACAATCCGGTCGATAATCTTGTGCCGATTGTGAAGGCTGGAATTCCGATAATCCATGTTGCGGGAGGGGCTGACGAGGTCGTCCCAATTGATGAGAATACCTATGTCATTAGGGATCGACTACAGAAATTGGGTACCAAGATGGAATTGATTGTGAAACCGGGCGGGTTACATCATCCTCACGGGTTAGATGATCCAACTCCTGTTGTGGAGTTCATTTTGACGGCTTTCAAAAGAAAGTAGGGAGCAGGAGCTTTGTTCAGTGTAAGACACTTGTAATGAGGTTCTAATTGGAAATGACTGGCCCATTAATGAGGGCCAGTCGACTTTATTATTTCGCTGGCAAAGTTGTTGTCGTCACTGGCGCTGGAGCCGGTGCGGCTGAAGGTGCGGGTGTAGCCGGTGTTGCAGTCTCCGTTTTTGATTCGGAAGTAGTTGCTGGTAAGGCTGTATCAGACTTAGGATCGGACTTCTCTTTGACAGCAGGTTTCTTGGCTGCATAATCGTTCACATAGAAGCCAGAGCCTTTGAACGCGATACCAACAGGGTAAATCAATTTCTTTAAGTCACCACCGCAATTATCATGTATCTTAAGAGAATCTTCAGTTATCTTTTGAAAGACTTCAAACTGCTCATTGCATTTATTACATTCGTAACCATAAGTCGGCATTTGGTACTCACCTCAGAAACAAGTTTATCACTCTCATTATAGCAAACCGTGTCTCTGTCGGGCAATTGGAGTTCTTAATGAACCACGAGTACCGCGCAGGGGGCTTGGTGAACCACTCCCTCTGATGTACTTCCGAGCATAACTCTTTTGATTTTGCCAAGACCTCTTGCGCCAATTACAATGAGGTCTGACTGTTCACTCTTTGCAACCTCCACTATTGTATCGACTCTGGGACCCGATTCTGCCCGACTTGTACAGGTTACTCCTGCGGCATCGAACGAAGCACGGGTATTGTTAAGAATTGAAGATTGGGTTTCTAATGCAAGGTCGACTATTCTAGACAGGCATGAGGCTGCTTCCATGGTGGCTACGTATGGCTCCATCGAATCAAGCATATTCACGATTGTCACCGAGGCTGCAAAGCGTCGTGCAATTTCAAGGGCACAATCGGCGGCTCTCATTCCCGGCTCGGACCCGTCTACAGCAACTAGGATTTTCGCGATCATGCTCTTCCCTTTGATATGAATTGTGTTCGAAGTATTATTAGCCATAATGCCTATTGGAAGCAATCTGCAGTTCGGCAGATTACTTAAATGGGAAGTCTCAAAGTTTCGGCAAAACAGGGAATTGGTTAGTCGTGGAATTTGATATCCAACCGAAGGACGACACTAGTGCAATTGACTTTCGCCCATTGAGGTTGATCGTCGTATTGACATTCGCCGTGGTGCTGATTTGGCCGATTTTTTCTGAGAGGACGGGGCGATCTCTTCCGACGTGTCTGTGGTTATCAACATTTCATTCGCCGTGTCCGGGCTGTGGAATGACGAGAAGCATTGCCCGAATTTGGCACGGCGACGTCGTCGGATCTTTTAGACTACATCCGCTGGGGATACCATTATTCGTGGGTTCGGCTGTTGGTGTCGTGTATGAAACCGTTAGGATGAGGGAAAGACGAAAGAGTAAATTTGAATCGGCAGTCTTTTCTCACAAAATCGCCGTGGCACTCTTTGTAGTCTATATAAGTGTGTGGTTACTGAGGATGCTGATGCATAGGTTGGGACTTGTAATACTCGTTTTCTGAAAACACATCTAATATTAGTGCATGTTCCCTCCCGGGCATGCCAGGAGGGCGAATATCTCTTTAATCGGCAAATGCTGTGACAGCGTCTTCGCGCGTTTCGTAGATGTCGAATACCCTGTGCATTCGGACTAGTTCAAAGAGTACGCGAACGGGCTTTTGCATCTGGCAAAGTTTCAGGTCACCACCTGCGTGGTTTAATAGCCTTAAACAAGAGAGGATTGCCCCTAATCCAGAGCTATCTACAAACTCAAGCTTTGCAAGGTCAAACGCTACTTTTTTGTTCACATCTAATACTGGCGCAATTGAAGATTTGAACTGACCTGCATTACTTGTATCTAGATTATCTCCAGGGATAGTCACAATTGTGACGTCGCCGATTTTGTCAACTTTGAATTCCAGTTTAGTATCCTCCCCGATAGTGATCGGTAGTTAGATTATATCTTTAAGCTAACTCGTGCGCTAACTTAGTAAGTGTAAGGCAGTTACGCCCAAGCTCATCCTGATAGTAAAGAACATCATCAACACTATTTTCGATGATGAATATTCCAAATCCGCCCTCACGAGAGCCATCAAAACTCGGAGACGGTATTCCATCACGCTCGAAAGGACGTCCCCAATCGCAAAGAGTCAGACAAACACGGTCTGAAAAGGCTTCCAACTCCACTTGAACCCGCCGATCTGTGGCTCTGTCGTACGAGTGCAGCATAACGTTACTAACGGCTTCGCTGGTTGCCAGAATCAGAGCATGCATCTCATCTTCGTCTATGATTTGCGGTTCTGCGGTCATGCAGAATTCTTTGACAAAGTTACGAATTTTAGAAATCTCGGCGAGATCACTGTATACTTCTAACCGGCTTTGGCGGATCGCCTTTTCCAGTGGTTTTTCATCAATTTTGATTGCAATACAAGTCAAATCGTCAGACAGGTTGTCACCGTCGGTATTTGACAGTACCACATTCACGACCTGTTCGACAATCTCATTAGCACTCATGTGTTTTATGCTTTTGATAAGATCTATGAGCCGTTCAATTCCAAACAGTGAGCCGTCGGAATAGCGAGCTTCGGTGACCCCATCAGAATAAAATACGAAGAGGTCCCCGGGAGCGAAATCGACACAAAGTTGACTATAGAC
Source organism: uncultured Chthonomonas sp. (assembly GCA_903886985.1). Taxonomy (GTDB): domain Bacteria; phylum Armatimonadota; class Chthonomonadetes; order Chthonomonadales; family CAJBBX01; genus CAISOI01. The sequence goes on along the minus strand of CAISOI010000008.1, from coordinate 1,040 downwards.
TTCCCACTCGCTCACTCCAAGAGGAAGATTATATCCCTCCAGAAGTTCAACTTCCCCTGTAGCAGCATGAAGGTGAATGGTACGTGCATGTCCGGCATCGACGATCTCCAATTTCATCTGTTCAAGGTCAGCGCTGCCGTAACATAAGGTTACAAAGCTATCCAGATGGGCTAGGTCAGGAGTTATAACCGCATGGACAGCACCAACGATCTCAGCAGGGTCCGGATACCTTCCATACTCTTTGAGGGAGAGTCCTAACCGGCGAACAGAACGTTGAAAATGGCTTTTGCTGGCGGCGGCAAGCAGTGCTGCAGGTACTCCTTTTCCCATAACGTCACCGACGAGAATGTCAAATCGGTGGGAGTCGTAAATGAATACGTCCCAAAAGTCGCCGTCAATTTTTTGTGAGGCGAGCGATTGCGAATGGATTTGCACTCCCTTGATCGTATCCACCGTCTGGGGGATCAGAAGAGTATTTTGGATACGTATTCCGATCTCCACTTCACGCTCGCGCGCACGGTGAAGTGCCTCTTGACTCACGCGCAGTTCTCGTTCTGCCGCGCGTTTTTCGGTAATGTCGATTCCGGTGCCGACAATGTGTTGGACTTTACCATTTACGTCTGCGATAATGCTGTGAGACCACAGGAAATCGCGCCAAGTTCCGTCGCGGACCAGCCACCTCTGTTCGTATTCATGAAGTTGTGATCCTGCACGAATGGCGGCAAAATTGCGGCGGCCATCAAGATGAAATTCTTTTGGAAGGAATACTTCCCAGAAATTCTGTCCTTTAACTTCTTCGTAGGAGTATCCACTGCTGGTTTCTGCGGCGCGATTAAATTCCACTATCTTGCCACGACGATCTAACACGACAACGAGAGCTCCTGCGGAATCGATAACTGCAGCAATAAAATTTCGTTCATTTCGCAAAGCAATTTCACTTTGCTTGCGATCAATGGCGTAACGAATACATCGGTCCAGAACTTCGGCATTGATCTTATGTTTGACCAAATAGTCTGAAGCACCCGCCCGAATGGCTTCCT
>CAISOI010000007.1 GCA_903886985.1 uncultured Chthonomonas sp. | reverse complement strand
GCCGAGGCGCGACCAGAGGATGAAAATCGCGATGTCCGCACCCTTTTCGGACAACACCGCATCAATCCCCGATTGAAATGACATGTCGGATTGAAGCGGCAGATTTTCCCACTACTTTTCTCGATTTTTCAAATCCGCCCTTACCGAGGTGAATTACTGTGCATAGTTTTTTTCGACGGTCGTAAAAATTTTGGGTTACTTTGAGTACTTTTTCAAATCCCTGACCAAATTCTCGAATAGTTGTTTCATTCCGGAAGAGAGTACCGTCCTTAAGTTTCTCAAACGTGTATTCCAATGGAGCATTTCCATATTCATCAAAATGGGACACTGATACTAACTCTTCAAGCATCATGATATACCATACCGGCTTCCGAACGGATCCATACTGGATTTCATAAATCGATCCGTTTATATGAGCTGCCTGGGCCGCAGCTTCACTCCAATATTCGGTAGTAACGTCGTCTTCCCAATAACCGAGTTGTCGACCGTATACTGTCGTGTTCATTATCGAATTCCTTTAACCGGCCTGATTTCAATTTTCAGACTTTTTGCTTTTGCAAGAATGTTGGCAGGAATATCTTGATCTGGTACTTCAAGAATTAGCCTACCTCTAAGTGGTCGTCCTTTTAAAGTTCCTGCATTTTTGCCGGTCATAATGTTGCCAGCTTCGCATTTTTTCTTTAGTTCCGTTAAATACCCAAAAGCAGTACTTTCCTTAACTTCCCAGAAATGAGTATACTTTCTGGAAACAATTCATCCTAATTCAGGATTGTACGAATCAAGGACGAATCCATTTTTTAGGCGAATTTGATTCATCGGGTGTAGCTCTCCGGTACTTCAACTCGCCACCAGTTCGGGCAACTGTTTCTCGGCGATTCCGATCGGTCGATCCAGCGGAATCCCAGGACATGTCAGCAGTTGCGGAATTCAAGTTGTAAGAGTCGGCGGACGACTAATCTAGGATTGTAGCCAATTTGACTTCGTGTTTGAGAGCATTTCTTTGAAGCAATCGCTCTCAAATCAAATCTCCCCAAATCGGCGGTAACTTACACTCTACATAGTCGCACGAATATCGCCTATTTGCATAATATGGTTCTCCAAAAATGTCACCGTCTACGCGAATACCCGATTGATCAGCAACCACGATATATCCAACACCAGGATTGTGCGCCAATACTCCATATGTACGATGAGCACAAAAATACTCAATTGTGACTTCGTAGATTCTCTTTGTACTTTTGTAGAGGTGTTCATTCCTTAACATGTCCCACCAGACAAATACCGTCGGTCCCGAACCAAAAACACGTGCGAACGCATCTAGATTGCCTGCTGTGTCGACTGCGGCACATAATTCGGCACCTTCATCTATCTCGACCACATAACAGCCAGACGATGGTTCCGTAATTGGAGCACGTGAGGCGTACAATGATCGGAAGGTTGTAATCACCTCGAGCGGCGTAGAATCTGTTAACACCCGCAATTCCAAGAATTGCATAAATTAATTCCCCCCAATATAGGCAATGCCAATCGGCCGATCCAGCGGAATGCCCGCACATGTCAGCATCGTGCCAAGCAGATCACCCTGATTCCCTTTGACATCTGGGAGACAACATCCGGACTTGAGCAATCCGCCGTCAAAACGAGGAATTCCGGCGCGAGGGCAGTGAGGGCTGTGTTTGTTAGGAATTGGCGTCGGGTCGGCATCGGCGGCTTCTTTACAAAGACCAATCTTCTATACGTAGTTCTGGAACTTTGTCAAAATCTGAGATGTTGCGAGTGAGCAGTGTGGCGTCATTTGCAATAGCTATTGCGGCGATCTTCAGGTCCATGGTTCCCACACGCAGTTGCATTCGACCAATTCGATGGTACTCGGCAATCGCAACTGCATTAAATTGAAGAATTGGTGTGTTGCCATCGAGATCGAGCAATCTTGCCAGTTCAGCATACACCGCCTCCTGTTGATGATATGACCGGTTGCGGTTGAGCTCGGCAAACCAACCACGTGTCTGCTCTTCAAAGCTAATAATGGAAAGGAAAACACCTGCAGGAAAGACTTCGAGTAGACGGCTTTCTATGCGTTGACCAATTGGGCCTCCCCGATGAATAAGCGAAATATGATCTGTATCCAGCAAGTAGATCAATCAGCGAACTCATCAGGAGAATCTGCCGCTGTTGGTTGCGACTTCCGGTATTCCGCCCCGAGGCGCATCGCTTCGTCATAGAGTGGGTCATCTTTGAACGCACCTGAATGCCGCTTCCACCAAGGTTCCGAACTGGGATTCACAACTGGCTGATCTCCAGTCAGACGCGCGACCTTCTCTTCAAGACAGGCTAATCGCTCTTCAATTGTTGCTGTAGGCATCGAATTCACCTCCAAATGGCAATACGTTTAGTTTACCATAGTGGTATTTGTCACTGATTGTGAGAAAGTCTGAGGGCATCACGCAATCGTGTGGCAACCCCACGGCACTCCAGTTTCGCCTGTAAGAAATGTTCAGACAGCGTGTTAATACGTCTTAGGTTGAAATTACAGGGAGCAACAGAATGAGATTAATCGGAGGTTAGTGGTAATTGTTGGATTCTCTGGATTCCCGCCTGCGCGGAAAAGACGTATCAATACTTTAGCCGATTAAACGGAGCGAAGTTAGGTAAGTTGTGTCCAAGGCTTTTCATTCTTCTCCATAATGGTCACTATGCCTTTGCGTTCGTTTGGGTAAGGTGTCCATTTAGTGCCTCCCACCAATTCCGGACCGTAACAAAAATGGCCCACCCCACTTTGTGGGATGGGCCAATGAATGACAATATTTACCTTACGGTTTGAAGACGCTGTCAGCAAGGCCGGTATTAACTTTGATATCCTTGTACGCCGTCACACCTGCGACAACTCGATCTGTAGTTTGGACTTCGACCTCCGTCGGCATCCAGACACCGGGCTTAATCTGTTCCACTTTGTTGAAGAAGAAGAATGCCTGAAGCTTCCCGGCTTGACTGTAGGATTCACGTTTGCGAACAACCTTCGTCTTGGGATCGATATAGATGATATGGTGTGAGGAATCTTCGTCTTTGTTCTTATAGCTCATGTCGAAGACCGAGACTGGCGTTCCGTCCACAGTTCCTTCGCGCAGGTATTTGGCAGTGGTGTAGGTGAGATAGAACTCCGAGACCAATCCCACGTCCATGAGGCTCTTTTTCTTTCCGGGCGATCCCTGCCATGTCTGATCCGTCAGCTTGCGGCCATTTAACGAAACGATCTGGCGGGAGCCAGAAACGATGAAGGTCAGCTTCGTTCCTTGCGAGCTCGCTTCCATTCGAGCCATGTTTGGCTCTTTATATTGGAAGAAGACATCCTTGAATCGATAAGCCATTCCGAAGTCTTTGCTAATCTTTTCAAGCTCTCGGGTATTTGCCTTCACAACGGTTGCCGTCGCGGTAAAATCATCCAGTTTTTCACAGATGAAATGCTTGATATCGCCATCCGCGAGGGCGGCGGACATGCTAATGGTTAGTGCGCCACAGATGGATGCTAAAGTCTGTATGGTTCTCATTATCTTTAAGTTCCTGTGCTCAAGTTTGCTTGATAGGTATTTGAAGTTTGCGTTTTCACACTCTATTATACGCAACTCACGATAGGTAGGATATGACCAATTTGGAAAATGAGGAGTTAGTGGCTCGTCGCGGCTCTATTCCAACGGAAATGGCCGACGATTTTGTGGGCAAATAACTGGTCAGTTTGATGGACCAACATCCTGGGCCACGCCTGAACAATCTGATAATTGCCAGAGTGGCCCTTGACTGCGGAAAGAACCGCTACATGGTCAATCTTGCCAACGTTTCCAGTATCGTAGAAGACGATGTCGCCGGGCTGCCAGTCATGAGTGTCCGCACTCTGGCTCAGGGATTTGGAATGTCTTTGGAAGAAAACAATGAGTCGAGTACAGCGTCGATGGTCGATATTGCGATCCGGATTCGGGGATTTATATGCGGTTGGGTTCTGCTTCTCGTCGGCAAAAAGTTCATTCTGAAGATCGACTCCCGCAGCGTGATAGCTTCTAACCACGACATCCGTGCAGACTCCGATATCTTTTGGCGGTTCGCCTCCATCATAATAGGCATCTATGTAACGAATCTTTGACGCGATCTGTTGATCGAGATTCCCTTGGATTGCTTTTTGAAAGGATGTGAGACGAGTGTTAGGCTCTGCAGGAGTTGCGTTGACAGAATTTTTGGGAGCGTGCGGTTGAAGTGAAGACGGGGATATGCCACATCCTATCTGGCAGATAATGGGAACAACTCCCATTATCGCCATTCGGATGACTGTTGCGGGCGTGCTTTTCATGAAGGTTACTTCAGCGGACGCCCCTTTAACGGCTTTTGCTTTTCGTCCAGAATTTGGAACTCATGAATTCCGTGATTCTGCCCCGTGTAGAGCTGCCAGACGATTTTCTTTTCGGGTGTGACTTCTGTCAGTTTGACTTCATTTTCGCCGCCCGAGCCATAGCTGGTGATCACGGTATTGCCATTCGGAAGCCTCATAACACCACAACAGTCCTTCAGGGGTGCTCCCGGGAGATCGTCGTTCGTTACCTGCCAGACAATCTTACCTGCGCTGTCTAATTCCACAACGAGGTTACCACGCGTACAACCGACCAGCGTATTGCCATTGTCCAGGCGAATTGCCGTGAATGCCCAATGCGGAGTGGATGCCTGCCAGACTACTTTGCCGGTTTTGTCATACTCTTTCACTACTTTGTCGATCAGATGCGGCACCAGATAGTTGCCATTTTTCAGTTTTCGCACCATGCGAGTTTGCATGTGGAAATCTTCTTTTTGACATTGCAATGGAAATGTCACCACTATCTTGCCGTTCTTATCCAGCTCAACAAGTCTTGCGTTGGGACCGCTCTCTGTATAAAGTAATCCGTCATTTGGCAATGGCTGAACGTTGTCAACCTCGCTCATGGTTCCAATAATCTCGCGAAACTTGTTGCCTTGCCGATCCACCTCGACTATTGCTCCGTTCGCGTTCAGAGAGCTCTTGGAAATTGTCATCAGGATATGACCGTTTGGCAGCATCCAGCCATCACGTGTCGACGCTTGATACCGCCACGTAACTTCATTCTTGGCATTTAGCAGATAGGTTTCAGCACCAAATGCCAGAACTGAATGCGTAATGCCGGTATCTGATACCTGCTTAAAATTGTCTTCTGCGAGTGCTGGTCGTACCATGAGGGACATGGATGCAATGGGTGCAATAAACGCTACCAGCGACAGTCCTGCTAATATTCGCAATGTAATCTCTTTCTCCAAATACTAAGACACACAGGCACACAGAGCTAAATGCTCTTGTGCCTATCTGTATACGACGGGGTTCGTCTTCCAATCTTTGTCCTTATCGAATCCAAATTGGACAACGCGCGGTCGTCGTTCACGCAATTGTACGGACTCGATGCCAGCATAAAATCCCTGTGATGCAGGATTCTTCCCTACACATTCCAGACGCAATGTGTATTTGCCGGGTTCCGGCCAAAAGTCGAGTAAATGCTCTTCCTCGTTAGAAATCTCGGAATCATAGAGATCGATAACGCCGCCAATCTTTATCCCATTCAAATATGCCTGATATTTACCAAAGTCGGTCGCCTTTGTGGCATTGATCAGCAGTCGAAGTGGTTCTTTCTTCGCGACCTCAAATGGAAATTCCAGCCACGCCCCTTCTGCTTTGCTCGGCATATAGAGCAATTGAGGAGTGTCATAAATCTCAAGCTGCTGGGACACAGCATTGCCTTCGCCGTGATATTTCTTGTCGAGTACCTTTGGCCCCGCGACAGTTATGCGTTCGAGGCTCGGGAGCGTTCGCTCTTTCGCACTTGGAGCCCGTGCGGTAAAGGTTGGCGTCCCAGTTTGATACCAGAACGCAACACTCGAGAAATCGTCTTCACGTTCGTTCCAACTGTTGGTTAGGTGTTTTGGATTCTCATCAGGGGACATCCAGCCAAAGTGCTCGAAAGTTACTTTAATGCCGGTATTAAAAACGAGTGGGTCATTAACATGCCAACGAAACGCGGCAGTGTGACCGCCGACTATTCCCCATTGGTCAAAATAGGGCGTGCCGAAATAGGGAGTCATGTTCTTCTTGAGTCCCCATGCGGCTAGAAAATAGTCCTCGGTTCCCGTTCCCCAGATAGAGGGATTTTCTTCGCCGTCGATATATATCTTTTCATCGCCTTCGCCGAACCACATTGGGCTGCGCGTTCGCACTGCGAGTACGGTTCCAACATAGTGCCCTTTGCCCTTCGTGTCGAGGAGTACATAGTCTTTTCCATGTTGGACGGGATATTCTTGGCGGTACTGCGCATAGAAATAAGGGGTGTCCTTGGGCAGGGAGTCCTTTTTGATCCAGTCGATGTTGTAGTAGAGCAGGTTTATGTTCTTGGTACTTTGATTGACAATCTCGACACGAGCAGATTTGCGAAACGGCATTCTCCAGAAGCAGTTGTATGCGTCTCCATCATCCAAAATGACAGGAAGGCTGATAACTTCTGATCGCTTCCCGAAACAGCTGGCAAAGAAATCGCCGATGGGAGCTTCGATTGCTGGTTTAGGGTTGTCATCCCAGTAGATACGCAACAGCATTTCTTGATGATTTGCAGAGCCTTCCTTCGCCCAATCCTGCGGCTCAGGACCGAGAAAAGTGAGCCAGATGTGGGTTATGACTCCCGGACCTTTGACGTTCATCAGAGTGTGGGTTTTACCCGGCAGCACCCGGAAGTTGTCTCGATTGCTGTGTTCGTCCAAATCGCCCGTGGGATCGGCATTAGGATCATACTTGCCATCTTTTCCCGCACGGAAAGTCGACGATGCACGCATAGACCGACCCGATTGCGGCTTGGCTAATCCCGCAAGTGGGCCAGCATCGTCTTGAGCGAACGCGGATCCGGTTGCGCCCAAAACTCCCGCTCCCAGCAAAACCCCGCAAAGCACGTTTCTAACCACATTAAACATCTGTTGCTCCCTGTGCTATCCGAATTATATGGAAACAAGTTCTGTTCTGCGGGTTTGGTTTCCTGCTTTCGAGCATGAAGGATCGGAGCTTCGAACGTCTCAAGTGCGAACAAAGCCGAATAGCGGTTGGAGCCCATCAGTACCCAAGACACGAGAAAAATGACACACGGAAGGGCTATCATATACACACTAAACGTAGACACTACACGCTGTCGATTTGGCAACAAAATTGATCGCCTTAAGGAACTAGGATGAAATCGCTCTTTGATTTGACGGGGAAGGTTGCTGTTGTAACTGGTGGAGTTGGCATTCTTGGCAAGAACTTCTGTCGAGGGCTCGCGCAACATGGGGCAGATGTCGCAGTTGTCGACCTTTTCCAGGAATCCACGGATGAATTTGCACTAGAGCTCTCCGAATCCTATGGCATTAAGGCGTTTGGTTTTGGCTGCAACATTGCGGATCCAGACTCTGTGAAGGCTTCCATAGCTTCTATCGTTGAAGCATTCGGAGCAATTCACGTGCTACATAACAACGCAGCGACAAAGGGTTCCGACCTGCTAAAGATGTTTGCACCGTTTGAAGAGTACTCTCTCGATACTTGGAACGAGATCATGTCAGTGAATATTGATGGAATGTTCCTCATGGCACAAGCTGTGGGCAAGCAGATGGTTGCACAGGGAGTTGGGGGATCCATCATTCAGACATCTTCGATTTACGGCATCATGGCGCCAGACAACCGCATCTACGAAGGCTCGCAATATATGGGGGTCCGCATAAATACTCCGGCTGTCTACTCAGCATCTAAGGCGGCAGTGGTCGGGTTTACAAAATGGCTTGCGAGCTATTACGCTCCCCATAATATCCGTGTCAACACGCTCACTCCAGGCGGAAACGAGAGCGGGCAAAACGACACCTTTATCAAAAATTATTCTAATAGGATTCCGCTGGGACGAATGGGACAGCCGACTGAGATGGTCGGAGCATTAGTGTATCTCGCTTCGGATGCCTCAAGCTATGTCACCGGGCAAAATATGGTTGTGGATGGTGGATTATCCGCATGGTAATAGTGGGAATTTGCAAAACCGCCGCTAGTTAATCCAACCCTTTCGGCGGTAGCTTTTGGCAGCCATTGTTTCATAAAGCAAGTCCGAAAAGACCGTGATTTTGTCATATGGATGATCGAGCGCTCGCCATCGGAATCGCTTTCTACCCGACGGATCCTCAAAATCCTCCACGCTGTATCGGCGGTAAACACAAGGCTGACTAATAACCTTCAGTCCAACCTTCTCAAAAACCGCCTTTGCACGCGTGGAGTGAAGTGGTGAGGTCACCAAAATGATTTTCTTCCAGTGCATTTTGTCTGCAAGGGCTTTCACCTGCAATCCCTCATCGTGCGTTGTCAGAACGATACCGACACGATGAACTTCCGGATGCCCCGGCAGAAGAGAAATTAATCTGTCCTGATCTGCCTCCGCGGCATTGCCATTGCTGGCAATTTGCGTAACGACAAGTGTTCCAGAAAATCCATTGCGAATGAGATCAAGGCCGGTCAAAAGTCGGTCTAATGCAATGGTTCCGAGATGATTGTCGCGAGTGATACCTGCAGAAAGCACGACGACTGCATCCGCTTTCTCCAAAGGGTCTTTCGCTATCAGGGCTAAGGCGGGCTGTCGCACTACGGGCGTAAATCCGACGATCAAGAGAAGCAACGCCAACATACTGACCGCAATATAATTTATGAAACGGAACCGTGTTCCCCCCAGAATCGCTCCAACAATACCTGCCGGTATGAAGTTGGAGTAGGATGAAAAGTCCGCCCCGGGAGTAAGACCTAAAACAAGTACCACGAGCCAACATACGAATCCAATGGAGAAACCCGTTATTATCCCTGAGAGTTTGGACAGGATGAGTTTTCGGGCATTTATTCCGGATGGCGCAGGCTCTTGGTCAATGAGCTTCTCACTTGAGGATTCTAAATTAGTATTTGACGATGGGTGCATAGTTTTTAAACGCGAGTTCCACATCGCTTTCATTGTAGGTTGGAAAAGTGCCCTTGCCGAGCGGTAAGTACATAACCGTAAATGCTCGCCATGCGAGAACGGGGTCCGTTGACTGACTTCGCAGATTTTCCAAGATGGCTCTGCCATCCGGTCCTAATTGCGTTAGTGCAGATCCTACCAATCGCCATCCCCAATCACGATCACTTCTTTTGCTTTTGGAACCATATTCCAAAATTAGTTTACCGAGTTCATCAATTGCTCTCTTCTTCTGTTCAGGCCGCATCAAAGTAACTAATTCTCCAAGACAGGAAGCCGAATAACTGTTTACCAGAGGAGACTTATCAACTAATGAGTCCATCAACAGATTTAGGAAGAGCTGCGTAGGATGTGCGCGTAAGGATTGCAATGCG
>CAISOI010000006.1 GCA_903886985.1 uncultured Chthonomonas sp. | reverse complement strand
CGCAATGATTGCTGTCACCGACGATTAATCTATTTCCATCTCAACAGAGGCTACTTCAAAATGGGGATTAGTTTCCCAACTATTTAAGAGTTGGTCCAGAGCACGATTGCAATGTTGGGAATCATTGGAGACTATTGCAATTCCAATGGTCGCCCGTCGCCAGGTGTCTAGGTCATCGATCTCCGCGATGCTGACATTGAACTTACGGCGGGTGGTTTCGACAAGGCTCTTAATGACCTGCCGTTTATCTTTGAGGGAATCTGCTTGATGAAGAATGACAGTTACAACGAGAGTTCCAATGTGCATGATGAATTCGTGATGCGGGAGTATTCCCCGAAATAGAAAAGACCGATAGTGCGAAGAACACACTATCGGTCTGAATAGCTTGTCAGAGTTACTTGCGTTCGATCTGTCTCATTTCGAATGCCTCGATCGTATCTTCTTCTTTCACATCCGTGAAGTCGGCGATAACAATACCGCACTCAAAGCCTTGAGCCATTTCTTTGACATCTTCCTTAATGTGTTTCAAGGAGTCGATCTTTGAAGTATGGATTACTTCTTTATTTCGAATCACTCGAACTTGAGCATTACGCGTGATTTTGCCTTCAGTGACATAACAACCCGCAATAATAACACCCTTAGGCGTTCGAAATGTCGCACGAACAGTGGCTTTACCAAGAGCGAACTCTTCGTAAATCGGTGCAAGCATCCCCTTCATCGCTCTCTCTACCGATTCGGTGAGTTCGTAGATGATATTAAAGGTACGTACGTCAATTTTTTCGCGTTCTGCTGCTGCCTGCGCCTGGGAGTCGACCTTCACGTTGAATCCGATAACGATGGAATCCGTGGAAGACGCCAACATAATATCGTTTTCACCAATGTTGCCGACGCCGCTGTGAAGGACACGCATTCGTACTTCTTCTACTTCGATCTGCTGAAGTTGCCCGATGACTGCTTCCACGGAGCCTTGAACGTCGCCCTTAATGATCAGCTTAAGTTCTTTGACTTCGCCGTCCCTGATTCGAGTGGCAATGTCTTCCAACGTTACACGTCGGGAGCTGGCCAATCGATTGGTTCGTTGAAGCTGCTGACGATGTTCGGCGGTGGTACGTGCTGTGCGTTCGTCCTTTACCGCTTCCAACTTATCTCCGGCGGAGGGAACAATGTTCAACCCGATGATTTCAACGGGTGTGGCAGGAGTTGCTTTGTTCAAGCGCTCGCCACGTTCGTTCATCATGGCGCGAACTTTTCCGTGTGCTAGACCGCAGACGACGCTGTCGCCGACACGCAGCGTTCCTTGTTCTACTAGTACAGTAGACACGGCGCCACGACCAATCTCTTGTTTCGCTTCCACAATAACACCTGTGGGTTTTGCGTGACTGTCCGCCTTCAATTCCATAACATCCGCTTGGAAGAGAACATATTCGAGAAGGTCATCCAAGCCAGTTTTCATTTTTGCCGAGACATTGACGCATTCAACATCGCCACCATATTCGCGGGGGACGAGATTATGTTCTGTTAACTGGGTCTTAATTCGATCAGGATTAGCATCAGGTTTGTCAATCTTATTGATCGCGATGATGATCGGAACGTCGGCTGCCTGAGCGTGATGGATCGCCTCAATGGTCTGTGGCATAATTCCGTCGTCCGCGGCAACAACAAGAATTGCGATATCGGTTACACTCGCACCACGAGCACGCATGGCGGTAAATGCCGCGTGTCCAGGAGTATCGAGGAAAGTGATTTTTCGTTTTTCACCTTCGTGCTCAACTTCGACTTGGTAGGCACCGATGTGTTGGGTAATCCCACCGAATTCGCCTTCGACAACCTTAGTTTTGCGAATCGCATCAAGAAGAGTTGTCTTACCGTGGTCGACGTGTCCCATAATGGTAACCACTGGAGGGCGCGGGGTAGGACCGCCGCCGGGGCTTTTGTGCTTTGGTTTCGGAGCGGCTACGGGAGCGTCGGGTCTGGCTTCGATTTTGATGCGGACTTCAAATCCATAAATGCTTGCCAATTTTCGAGCAGCATCTGGGCTAAGTCGCTGATTCACGGCAGCCAGAACTCCCATAGACATGAGTTTCTTCTGAACATCCGAGGCCGCGATACCCATCGCGGTAGCTAAATCTTTTACTGTCGAGCCAGCCGGGATCTCGACATATTTTCCGCCTTCGACTTTTTTGCCGAAAAGCTCGCGCATCATCTGCGCAGTATCTACATCTATCATCGTGGCAGCGCCGGGAACGGCAACTCCAAGGTCCTGCAGGTGCGACGTTACGTCTTCAATAGACAGCTCGAGCTCTTTTGCAAGCTCTGTAACACGTGTACTCATAGAAGGGTCACCTCATTTCGATATTCTCCGAGAAGGAAAAAGAGTTCACTCCACTGGCAAAACCCTTAATCGTCGGGGTTACGCCAAAGCGAATCTCTGAGACAATAATAAAGAGTGGGCAACAAACCCACTCCAAATGCGTTCAGACACTTGTTATTATACCCGATGTGGGACGCCTCGCGAACGTACGTGTACGCATGGCAGTTGAAGCTGTCATTCGACTTGGAACTTGCTCTCCTTATTAACCCGCAGGGAACAACTCCATCTTCAGAACAATTATTTGATGCAAAGAAATTACCTCTTTGCCGGAACAGAAACTGCTCGTCCATCAGCGGAACGCGGGTCCGACACTCCTGTCACGGCTCCCGTTATGGGATCAACACCTATTGCCTGGACATCTCCAATGGTTCCTTGAAGACGAACCGTGTGGCCGAGCGATTTCAAGGAATCAACAGTTGATGTTTGTGTTCCACGTCGCTCCATTGCAATTTCATCGGGCATCCATTGATGATGCATTCGGGTAGCGTTGACCGCTTCCATTACAGACATCTTATGATCGACAATATTCAATATGACCTGAAGGACCGAGTTGATAATGGTCGGTCCGCCCGGGCTCCCTACGACAAGGATTGGCTTATTGTTCTTCAAAACAATCGTCGGAGTCATGGAGCTCAAAGGTCGCTTATGGGGAGCGATGGCGTTCTTTTCCCCTTGAATTAATCCAAATCCATTTGCGGCTCCGGGCTTTGCTGCGAAGTCGTCCATTTCGTCATTCAGAAGGAAGCCGGCTCCGGGGACGGTGACTCCGCTGCCATGAAGGAAGTTGAGGGTGTAGGTATTGGAGACAGCGTTACCATGGGCGTCGACCACGGAGAAGTGAGTTGTCTCGGTGGATTCGTGAGGCTGAGGTTCACCGGGCTTTATGGATGAACTCGGCGTGGCGCGGGTTAGCTGGATATCTTGCGCACGGGACTTATTGTAAGCAGGGTCCAAAAGGCCCTTCATTGGAACTTTAACATAGTCAGGATCGCCGAAATATTCGGACCGATCTGCGAAGGCCCGACGCATCGCTTCTGCCAATAAGTGATAGTGCTGTGGGCTTGTGGCACCAATCTGTGTCATATCAAATGATTCCAAGGTTTGAAGCATTTGCAGTAGGACGATACCTCCCGAGCTTGGCGGTGGCATTGTTATGATGGTATATCCTCGATACTGACCAACCACAGGCTTTCTCTCAATTGCTCGATATTTGCTGAGATCCTTCTCGGTAATCAACCCACCGGATGACTTCATAAATCGCGCAATCTGTTTGGCTGTCTCACCGCGGTAGAATTCGTCTGGTCCAATCTCCTTTATGCGCTTGAGGGTTGCAGCGAGTTCCGGTTGCTTGAATATCTCACCTTCTCGGTAAAAGTTGCCATTTCGTTGGAATACTCGACAACTCTCTGGGTCTTTGGTGAGCCACTTGTCAGATTTCAATGACGAAGCAAGATGTTTACTGACAAGGAATCCCTCGTAGGCAAGTCTTCGGGCGGGCTCCACAACGTCCGCCCACTTCATGGTGCCATACTTCTTCAATGCCAATGCAAGTCCCGCCACAGTGCCGGGCACTCCCGCAGCTTTGATTCCGTGAGTGGAGAGATCGGGGATAAGATTTCCATTGGTATCGAGATACATATTGCGCCCGCCAAGTTCTGGAGCAACTTCGCGATAGTCGATGGTAGTAGATCTACCATCCGCTAATCTAATAACCATAAACCCACCACCGCCAATGTTGCCCGCCGCCGGATAGGTGACCGCCAGCGCAAGAGCGGTCGCCACCGCTGCATCGATGGCATTGCCGTCATTTCTCAGTATCTGGGCACCGGCTTCGCTCGCATGAAATTCTGCACTGGTGACAACTCCGGATCGAAGATCGTCCGCCCGGGTTTCCACGCGCATAAGAACGGAAAGCAGGATAACAGAGATAAGAGAATAGAGTGCAAAGTATGAGCGGATGAATTTCATTGGATTAGCGATCCTTGTATGCGACTAGTGGTGAGATTGGTCCAGAAAGCTACTAGGTCGAAGTGTTGTCAGTAGCAGTACTATTGTCTCGAAAGTTCTATATAATGCCTACTTAAATGCCTCTTTCACCGGCTTACCATCCCAATTTGCAGGGACGGGAACGCCCAACACATACAATGCGGTTGCGGCGGTATCCATGGTTGTGACAGGATTGACAATCTTGTAGCCATGCTTGACGCCCTTGCCCCAGACGATCCAAGGAATATTCATGTCTTCCGGCGACTTTGTGCCGTGAATGTGTTTGTGACCGCCATGGTCTGCAGAGATAATAATCACGCTGTCCGAATTGATTCCCGCATCGACAATCGCCTGCAAAATGCTGCCAATTGCTTTGTCCGTTCCAGTGGCGGCTTCATTCTGTTCTGCGCTCCCCCATCCGTACTTATGCCCATATCCATCGACATCCGGTAGGTGGATAAAACAGAGATTGGGCTTGACGCGTTTGATGTAGCTCACGGCAAATTTCGCGACTCCAAAATCCATGTCAGAGGCTATTTTGAACAGATCTACTGAACCTTCGGGCGCAAGGTGTTGGAGTTTCTTCTTACCAACAATCATTGCTGTGCTGAGATGCTGTGCCTTTGCAAGTTGAAAGATAGTAGGAACTTTTATATAGCCTTTGTTGGGCTCCCAATCGTCCCAGATCTGCTTATGTTTTGTGGGGGTTACTCCTGTCACCATGGAAGCGTGCGATGTCAAAGTAACACTGGGAAGTACCGTTTTGGCTGTCCAGGTCGACGCTCCTTCAGCTTCCAGTCTACGTAAATTCAGCATTTTTGCTGCCTGCAGAACAGCAGG
>CAISOI010000005.1 GCA_903886985.1 uncultured Chthonomonas sp. | reverse complement strand
GCTTCATCAAGGCTGCCATTTTCAATTCCAATAATGACTTTGCGCCCAGTTCCGTGGACTCGCTGATGGATATCAAAAAGTTCTTTGAAAACCCGAAGGCCAGTAATACGTTCATCTGTTACACTATCGTACCACCGACCTAAGCGGCAGGTATGATGCGTGCTAAGTTCGGCAGGTTGGAACGATATTTTGCCGTCTACCGCATCAATAATGCGTTGTACGAACTGTCGGTGATCATCTTTTGTAACGTCGAGGAGGGTTGTAATGCTTTTTCTCGAAAGTCCATCGACCTGTTCGGTCGCTAGCATTTTATCTAGGAAGTGAAGGTGGTAATAACCTTCGGTGCATGTAACAACCTCTGCTCGAAGTTCAACGTTAAGCGCGGGGAGCGATAGGGCAAGTGTTTCACCACGAGTTGATTCAATATTGTTTGGTCTCGTTACCATTGCTCCATCTTCTGAGAGGTCATGTATTTTGACCTTACCTCTGTTATTGCCATGCTTGATTTCACCGTCAAGCATTGTCGTCCGTCGCGGTTTCTTGCGCCGATTTGCAACTTCAGAGGATGTGCGGACGGCTCTGATTAGGAGCGCCCGCATATTTGTCAGCGCCTCTCCCATTCGTGTCGAGCTTGCATTGACAGCAATTGAAGCCTTATCAGCTTTCTGGACGCTTATTCGAACAGAATCCATTCGACGCTTAACTTCTTCAGCCTGTTCGGCAGTAACGCCAACAGTACGTGCAATTTCGTTGGTTGCCGCTGTTTGCTCCTCGACAGCTGCTGAAATGCTAGCAGCGACCTCTTCCATGCCGTGAATCGCTGAAGAAACAATATCAATCTTGCTCGCTGTATCGTGGGCCGCAGCTTGTATCCTTTTCACGCGTTCAGTGATTTCTTCTGTCGCATCTGCCGTCTGCCTCGAAAGGTTTTTTACCTCTTGTGCTACAACAGCAAAGCCCTTACCAGCTTCTCCAGCTCGCGCTGCCTCAATAGTTGCGTTGAGGGCAAGGAGATTAGTTTGACTGGCGATACGGCTGATAAGTCCGAGAACGGCGCCGATTTCCTCGGCTGCAGTCCCAAGACGATCAATGACGGCGCGTGCCTCCACCATGCGGGCCACGGCCTCTCGTGCCGCATTGCTGGAGTGACCAACTTGACCAGAAATTTCCGAGATTGAAGCATGGAGTTCTTCAGCAGCTGCGGCCACGGTCTGAGCAGAAGCAGAAGCATTGACAGCAGCGACTGAAGCAACGTCGGTATCCGAGTTGACTGCCCGGGTCACCTCAGACATAGTATGAGCACTCTGGACCATATCCTCCGTCACGTGGGATACGCTTTTGATTGTTTCTCCAACTTGTTTATCGATTCTCTCAATCATCTCGCCAGTCCCGCGCTCAGCCTCCTGTAGACGGTGACGGGCCTTGTTAATTTCTTCAACATAACTCAAATAGTCGCCTGTCATCCCTTCAGGGCGAATTACTCTTTTAAAGCGGCTATGAGTAGCGGCCTCCAGTGTTCCCCGTACCTCGCGCGCAAATGCTTCAACTTTGTCTACAGCCATATTGAATTTGAGCATGAGTGATCGAATTTCACCACCATCGGTGATACCAATAATTCGGCCGTTGAGGTCTCCATCAGCTATTCCTGACAAAGCTTTATTGACTCTTATGAGGCTATTCGAACAGCGTCGATTCCAGAAGGCTGATGCTGCTGCGAGGATACAGACGCAAACCATCAGGCCAGTGGCAATGTAATCTTCTGATGTAAACGATGAAATAGCTTGATAGACTGATATCAATCCAGCCGACACCGCTACAATGAAAGACTTAAAGTGAGAAGACAAGGTCTTCATAGCTGTTTCCCGTCCCGACAATTTTACGCATCAACATTTCAGCACCAGCGGCAGCTGCTGACTTAGGGTCGTTGTACCGAACCTCTTCGTCAAGAATAGAGCGATAAACTGTACGAACCTTTTCGACGGCTTCTCGTCGCGGGGCTCTCCGACTTGAATGGTAACTGATAATATTTCCACTCTGATCGAATGTTGGAGTAACGTGTGCAAACACCCAGTAATGGTCACCATTTTTGGAACGGTTAACCACATATGCGAATATTTCATTTCCTTGGGAAATTGTATCCCATAGGAGTTTGAATACCGCTCGCGGCATCTCTGGATGCCGTACAATATTATGCGGACGGCCAACAACTTCTTTTTCGACATATCCCGCAATATCGAGGAAGACTTGGTTTGCGTAGATAATTCGACCCTTTGTATCGGTCTTGCTGACCACAATGTCATCAGGCGCGAGATGGCGCTCCACACCGGTCAGGGTTGCATTTAATGGTGTCATCGTCCATCACACCAAAAGTTTGAGACAGAAGCAAAATGGCCTGACGCCGTAAGAACTATAATCGACCGCGGCTCGCGTGTCAGTGGTCATTTCAACGTGGCAGGGATAGGCAGTCAGGGCAATCGTATGATTGGGTTCTATGGCAAGCGGGCAAACAGGCAACGCCGTTGACGGGCTTTGTTGTGCAACGATGTTAAATGAAGGGTATGCGGACCGCAGAGTGGCCCTCACATAACGATTATACGAAAACCGTCGCGGTGCTTTGGAATGTCAGGCGTCGGCCTTTCCAGCGCGCCGACGAGCGTTGGTATACGCTTTCACAACGCATTGGGCATGGGCTTGGTGAACGTTGATGGGGCCTCCTATCTCTGCCGGTGGCGGGGCAATGCCACACATAGCGAGGATGCTCCGTGGTAGCGATGCGGTCTGCTTCAATAGGCTGCCCATCGTGAACACCTCCTGCATTCCGAAACGGCGTCATCCGCTGACGTCGGGCGTGCTCAATGAGATGGTCTGCATGGCGAGTTACGGCAACATTGAGTCTGGCTGGTCTGCCTGTCATTTTTGGAGCCGCGACCATGACACCGTAACCAGCTTCGTAAATCCCTGCAATCTGTGATAGCTTCGGTAGATGGGGATGCAACATGAATCCATGTGGTGAAAAATGAGGGCATTTCATATTCTCATTGTCGAAGATGATGGGTTGCTTAGCAATGCCCTCGCTGCAATGCTGAGAGATATGGGGTTTAAGAATATTGATCAAGCAGAGAATGGTTTTGCCGCTCTTAGAATGCTGATATCAAGCCAATATGATCTAATATTTTTGGACAACCAGATGCCAGTTATATCTGGCATTGAGATGCTTCGACGCTGTAAGAGCGGGTCAATCCTTGATTGGACGACGGTTATTATGCTGGCCGGCGACGCCAGTAGCGAGACACTTGCCGCCATTAAGAATGAAGAACTCAAGGTTGATGAATTTATCG
>CAISOI010000004.1 GCA_903886985.1 uncultured Chthonomonas sp. | reverse complement strand
CAAGGAAATCGCACTTACAACTGCAACTGCGCAAGCGGAATCATCACGGCTCAAATCCGCACAAACAAAACCGAAATCACTTGAATTGATGCAGTTAGAGCTGGATATTGAAACGATGAAGAAGTGGAATGGGCATTTGACCAACTTCATGATTGGACAGAACACCAATGTTGTTATGCCTATGGGTAGTGCCTCTGCCGACGAAGTATTCACCCCACGGAGATCAAAAACGAGATGAATATAACCAGAAGAATTATCGCAGTAATCACCATCATGGTCGCCCAGGCTGCCATAACCGGCTGTTCGCCTCACGCAATTCCGCAGGGCTCCGTCGGAGTGAAGTTTAACGGGGCGACTGGAATATCAGACCATATACTTAAGCCGGAATGGGTATGGACCAGTTGGTTCAATGAAAGGCTGATAATCTATCCAACCAGCATACAAACTGCGAGTTATGTACATCGCGTTAGAGAGGGCGAAAAGCAAAAGGATGACAGCATCCGAGCGACAACCAGCGAAGGCGCTACTCTGCCGATGGATGTGACCGTCAGCTATCGAATACCAGCCGACAAATCGAGTGTGGTCACCGTGTTCAAGACCTTTGGGGTGCCCGACAACGATCCCGACCATCCACTTGCATATATACAGTCGAATTTCATACGGTGGTCCGTTATTGCAGCGGTAAATGATGTCAGTGCTCGACACACCCTATTTAACTTGCTCACAAAGGATAGGGCGACAATCGGAAATGATGTGAAAGCCGAGTTGGATCCGATAATGTCGAAGTGGGGATTGCGATTGGAGTCTGTGCAGATAAGAGAAATTCATCCTCCGGCAGAGATTGAACGCAAACTCAACGAACAACAACAGGCACGCGCGGAAGTGAAGCAACTTCTGATCAAAAAGCAACAGGCCACTACGGATGGGCAGACTCTTGTTATTCAAGCTCAGGCAGAAGCGGCCAAAAATGAATTACTCTCGAAGCAGGGTGACCAGGCGGTCGCATTGAAGCGATTGGAACTGCATCGTATATTTAACGAAAAGTGGGATGGAGAACCGGCAAGTTATGGTCCGTTGCCGATATCGATTCCAAATTTCGCAAAGTAGTCACAGGTTGTTCGGATTCCCGTACAGGCGGGAATCCGAACAAGCCGTCTCGCTTGTTGATCAGAAATCACTGCCACCTGCCATTGCAATTGAAGGGTGTTGGCCTTGGGCCTGCCCGTCGTTAACACCGTAGGGGCGAATGGATATTCGCCCGCCGTGCCACTGGACAATACAAATTCCCTCAACACCGCACAACCCACATACACGTCATATTGAGCGAAGCCCGATAACTTACCAATCACCAACACCTATCTGGCGAAGTCGAAATATCCGGTATTGGATCGCGGTTTCCAACCTATGTTGAAACAGCCCAAACTGGTATATTCACGGTCCCATTTCATATTAAAGCACTATCAAATAGGTCCAAGGAATCCAATTGGATCATGAAAGATCGTCGCTTCGACCTCGGTGGTAGTCCAGTTCTTCATTTCTGCGAAGCAACAGATCGCAGTCATATAACGATTATATGCTGTCCAAGACGCTTCAGTCCCCCTGCCCCTCGATCTCCATGTGCCCACATCTGAAGGTATGTAACCATGCAATTTAATGTGATCATCAAAATGGGGAGCAAGTTCATCCATTATTATGGCTGTGTCAATAGCGACACATGGGTTAACTTCGTATCCCAATGAACGAGTAAGAAAGTGCAATGTTTTAGAAGTCATCGTATCCGTCCAACCCAGATTTCCAACGCACAATTTCCATGCATCCTCAACGCTGTCCTTCTGCTGAATTAACTCAGAACACTTTATCATTGCGGAATCTATCTCAGAAAGCTGTTTGTCGTAAATGTGCTTGGACGTCCTAGCCAT
>CAISOI010000003.1 GCA_903886985.1 uncultured Chthonomonas sp. | reverse complement strand
ATTCTAGGGACATTCTAGCCGATACTCCGCACAGGCACCGTCAAGTTTTTGGCGGGTCATCCCAACTAAATGATTTATATGGTTAAAATACTGACCGGGAATTGCTGCCGTTGATTCCAGTTTGGTCGGGAATTCCACTGTTATAACCGGTATCTCCAGAGTCTGGATAAACATCATTATTGCCCATAGTGAGCACAGTCGAAGCCAGTGCGCCAACTCCAACTCCGTTAAAGGCAATAATGTTGTTTCTTAGGGTTGTCGTTGAACCATCTTGCGCACTTATACCTGCGTTTGGCATATTGTAGGAAATCGTATTATTGACAATGGAGATGTTGGACGCATTCTGAGTAACAAATATTCCTTTTTTGTTGTTAATGATCAAATTATTTGAAATCTGTGAATTAGCCGCCGGATATTGACTATCAAATCCAACCTGTATTCCGGTGTAACCCCCACGAATGATGCAATTATGAATTCTTGAGGAAGCTGATTCCAGCAATACGTCTATGGGTGACGATGGAAACGTGGTGCTATTCACTATATCAATTCCCTCTATCGCTGCATTATCGGCATCAACTAATCCGAAATAAGCATTCTGAAAATTGATCGTCGTCTTACCCGCGCCAGCCCCTTTAAGAGTAACGCCCGGTCGCAATACCATTCCTACACTTCGATTAGGATCGTGCGGACGCAAGGGATTAGGCGTACTCATATACGTTGGAATAGTAAACACCCCTTCGGTCAGATAAACCGTATCACCCGGATTCGCAGCATTGATGGCATCTTGTATTGTCTGGTAGAGCTTGCCTTTCAGGATAACATTCCCGGCAATTCCCGCAACTTTGTCAATTGTATCGCTATAAGTAGCTGATTGGTTTCCCTGGTCATCTTTGAATTGGGCATAAACGGTATAGGTGGTAATGCCTACCTTGCCACCATAGTTAGGATTAGCCAAATTCCACGGAAATATGGACAACACATACTGCCAATCACTCCAATGCGTACCATCATTACTGAAGCGCATAGACTGCTGGACACCGTTAGCCACTGGATTGGCAGTAGTATTCAAAATAACGCTATAGCTGGTTGTGGTTGCCGCACCGGCATTGATGCTGACTGAACCTGTTGAGGGGGTGGTATAGGCTTGGGTTGTGAAATGGAACATCCGACTGTACCGGACAGCCCCCGTATTGTTATCAATCGCCTTGATTCCCCAAGACACCAGTGTGTTATAGGGGAGATTTGATACCGTAAATGAAGTGGCCGACTGCCCTTGCGAAACCAGATTGTTCGGAAAAAAGTTATCTGTGGCAGCAGGGGCAATGTACACATCGTACCGTAGCGCTCCCCCGCCGGGGTTGGACGTAGCCCAACTCAACGTGACTGGCAGCGGTTGGTTGACCGCGCCATCGGATGGAGTCACTGCGGATATCTCTCCCGGCCCTTGATAAATGGAAACAATGGTAATGGTTAGCGTACCCGTTCCCGTGCCAACGCCATTGGTTGCGCTCAGACCCACGGAATAAACCCCTGCTGTCGTAGGTGTGCCGGAAATTACCCCGCTGTTCGAATTGACACTCAGCCCCGGCGGTAGCCCATTCGCTGAATAACTCGTCGGGCTGTTGGTCGCCGTAATCGGGTAGCTGAATGCCGCACCCACTGTTCCGACCATCGTGCCTGTACTCGTAATCACCGGCATAGCTGCATAATCCATATAGTTAATGGTGATGCTAGCATGGTTGGAATTACCTGCCGCATCATAGGCATTCACCGTAATCGTGTTGGCCCCGGAGTGTAGTGCAATTCCCGCCGACCAACTTGTCGTGCCGTTTGCAGTGCCACCACCACCATGGTCATTGACCCACATTACGCCCACAACGCCAACATTGTCGGAAGCAATGCCTGAAACATTCACCGTCCCAGTGCTGGTATTGTAAGTCTGACCACTTGCCACTGGAGAGGTAATTGAAATGGAGGGTGGCGTCGTTTCCGTTGGTGAGCTTACGGTGAACGCAGCCGAGTGCTGCAAATCATTGGAGGTATTCGCCCCCTGATTGGTGACCGTGCGATTGTTGTCCGCGATCACCCACACATAGTACGTCGCCGGTATGGTCGGGGCAGTGAGCGTGGCGCTTTGCGCAACCGTGGCTCCCGCGCCAAGCGCCACTGTGCTCACACTCTCTAAATTTTCCATCGGTGCCGCCGAGGTTGGCGACTGGTTGATCCGAACGGCCGTAGTGCTTATGGCGCTGGCTGCCGCATTTCCCACATTAGCGATTGTCCAAGTTGCCGTAAACATCGCTCCAGGAGCTAGAGTCATTGGACTCACCGTAATGCTCTGCGGTACTAGGTCGGAAGTGGCTGTAGCTGAACCAACATAACTGGCTGTATAATGCGCTGCCATATTCATGCTGGTCGTGCATGTTCTGGCAGCCTTGTTCAGGGTACCACCATTCTCTGCCGTACACCCCCACCAAGTATCAAACAAATTGCCGTTCGGAGCGGTCACTGGTGCTGTCATTGTCACTTTTGCGCCAACACTATAAAGCAAGTTTAAATGATGTACTCCCGTACTGGTATAAAGATATCCTGCCGGATGACCGATGCTATCACCCTTATCAACTAATATCGGAACGCCTGATGATGGTGAATCTGAATCAATAGTTAATGGATATGCTGAATCGTCAGTACCGGCTATAGATATGTTGATTGGAGCATTTAAAATACTATTGTCCGAATAAAAGCCAAGGCTCTGATCTCCATTTAATATTGTTCCATGCTTAACAGCCAATGCTTGCTCAACACTCCACTCCGCAAGGCCATCACAACGAAAATTTTTTGGAACAACACCCGTGTAGGGGTGGTTAGGCCAATGACCACTAAAGTCTGGATAAATCCCCCCGTCACCGTCCTGATAAGAATATAGACCGGCATATATATATTCATTGCTCATCGCCTTATTGGCAAACATTACTACATCGGCCCTAAATGCAGGAGAATCCCACTCGGCATGAAAAGTATTAAAGTGTCCAATATAGATATTTGATCCTAAAAAATCAGGATAGTTAACTATACGGCTAAGTTGCAAAGGCCCAGTCGCCTGCGCTATAAAATCGGTAGTCTTAGCATCCTGATTGCCAAACAACGGCGAGATCACTACTCCTGCATGCCCAGTGCCGACACCAAAAAGAGTACCACCTCTCACAACCACACTGCCATAATTCGCATTAACAATATCTGTCGCCATCGAAGCATTGGAAAGCAGCAGAAAATTTATCAGCACCAGTAAACAGGCCAACATAGTTTTACGCATCTCTAGGGTCCTTTATTCATTGTCAGCGTTTTTTGCAGCAGGGTAATTCTTGCGGTCATTCGCTGTTGGTTCATTTCGGCTAATTGGCTGGACTTGTCAACCTGATTGCCAAGCGTCACCAACTGTTCACTTAGTGAGTTCCTTTCAGCCGGACTCATTGCATTGACTTTCGGTGCCAATGACTCAAGTGAGGTTAATCGCACATCCACCGCAACGGATTCATCGCGAGCAATGCCCAGCATCTTGTCTATGGCCTGAGAACCGTCAGCTTTCTCCGCCACGGCTGTTACCGTATGCATCGCAATGGACTCTCGCTCCATATCGCTTGCTGTCCGTTGCATAGTAGGAACTGCTTTGGCAGAATGAACGACAGAATCGACCAGATGCACTGTCTGGATTGATGATGGGTCTAATTTTATAAGTGAGCTGACGGCCACATCGCGTAACGCTGAATGCTGTGTCTGTTGTGTATCGGCCAACAACATCGGTATCGCATCCTTTCTGCCCAGCGTGGCAACCGCTTGTGCATAATAGAATTTTGCCTCTGGGGAAATTTCCGGGTACCGTTGAACCACCAAGTCGCCAATGTTCTCACCATGCCCAGCCAAAGTAAGCGAAACTATCCCTTGCAAAACCGAATTGTCTGCCGATCTTTGAAACACTTCTGCCAATGTCTTGCGGGAATCAGCATCATCCCAATGGCGACTAGCTAATTCCAGCATGGCTGCGCGAAGCGGGAGCAGCCCATTGGAATCTTGGAGCATCGAAAGAGCCACGTCCTTATACGATGAATAATTTTGATCCATTAGCATAAGAACCGGCACAATGAAGAGGCTCGTTCCATTGGCATCAATCGGAAATCCAAAGGCGGCGACTTTCAATAGCCAAGCTTTAACTTCGGTAGGATTCGGTTTTTCTCCGTTTTTTATTCTTATAAGCAATTTTTGGGCATCGCTTGCAAAGGATTCCGCGCCTTTACGGCTGGTGACATAGAAGCTTTTTTTCTTGCCATTTTTTTCATCGACTGATGTATATCCACCCGATGGAAGAGATGCCATAATGGCATCTTGAATTGTCTGATCTTTGACGAATACATTAACGCTGACATCTTGGTCGCTTTGTGAT
>CAISOI010000002.1 GCA_903886985.1 uncultured Chthonomonas sp. | reverse complement strand
TTTAGTGCTTCAAGTGAGGTTAATATCATGGATGGAAGACGTTCTAGATCAGAAATCAAATCATCCCCGTCCTCTGAACTCTTGAAGTCCTTTGTCCTTATGCCAATAGTTTCCCCTCCCTTTGCAGAATTCTGTGCGAATCCAATCACAGGTTCCGAAAAAATTAGTTCAAACAATTTTGTCTCCGATATCCGCCCAGTAGTTTTTTCCCGCAGAATCTTTGATCAAGCACTTACAGAAACCCCTTAATGAAACGACGCAGAGCCTGATTAATTCCACATCTCCGGTTCAATTCGCCTGAGGTCTTTCAAGACATCGTTGAGAACCTCAGCATCTTCCGCACTCGCAGTGCCAATCAAAAAATCCAAATCATGGTAAATCTTACGGCCATCTTCCAACGTCTCTGGAGCCGCGAGGAGCAAATTTATCACCGTTTCTTCAACGCTCGCGCCGTCGCGTTTTGCCTGCGACTCGATCCTGCTAGCTAGTTCCGGCGGAATATCGCGCAGTATGATTGTTTTCATTGCAGTTGCCCTCCTGACCAATACCATGAGCCAATCTGTATCTCACTTTGATTCACTAAATGAATCATACCGGAAATTCTGGGAACGGCGCATAGTGCCTTGGCGTCAGCATATCGTTGATTCTAACCCGAAGGACTAAACCCTCTTATATTTCACTTCCAACGCGATGCTTTCTTCACCATCTGGGCTTATGTTGTAGGAAGTAATCGTGAGACTATCTCGGTTCTGGAGATCATATTGCGTTCTCCATCCCCATTTTGGCTGATTCAGTTCCACGCCGTATTCTCCAGTAACACTGAAGCCTGTTGGCGTTGCTGGACCTTGTGAAAACAACATCGCGTAATTCATATGAAAGTCGTCAATCCAGTTCACCTCGTATTGCTCAGTCACGGAATTTAATGCTATCAACTCCTCTCCGTTTCTGGGTTTGCCTTGGATCTCACCGGAATAAACATGCCGCAAAAAACTTGATCCGAGCACAAAGGTAAACTCACCATGGACAATGGACTCGTCTGATAGTTTGTCAGGCTCAAACCAGGTCTTACAAATCCCCGACCACTTTCCAATCAGATTCCTAAATAACGCATTCGTCGCCATCTGCTTCTCCTCACATTGGATATAAAAGCCTAATCAAGAATTATAGAGTCTGATTCGCTTCTCCAGCAACTAGATACAGTGGAGTTTCAGGTTGCTGAGGCTTTGTTCTTATCGGTATCCTATGGCGGATAGGCATTGTCTGTATACGAAGAATAAAAGCAAAAGACCGGATTGAATGGTATCAATCCGGTCCTTAATGGAGTTACAGACAACCTATTTTCCGGCAGTTGAAGCGTCGATGAGGTAGCTATGTCCGTCCACCGAGCCATACTTTAGGGACTTGAAGGTCGCGCTCTTGGGGACCATGAATGCGATTCTGAAAGGAAGCTGTTCATTCGGTTCAAATTCGCCGCTAACTTCGTCGTCTGACTTTTTGCGAATAAATCGAACTGCAGCATACTTCTCCCCGTCGGTGTCGATCAATACCGCATTGTCACCAAGTACAGGGCCATGAAAGTTCCAAATACCTTGTTTCACAGAAAGTCCATTTTTAATGGTGACGTTTGCTATGACCCACTTCTTCCCTTCTTCGAGATCTTGACCGCCTAACTTGTCAGCAGTCGAAAAACCATCGATTCGGAAATAGTAATTATTGCTGGGGTAGAGTCCAGTGACAGAATCGGGAGTTCCTTTTACCGCCGATTCAGGGAGAGCTGCAATCACGTTTTTAGGGTCCGGCTTCCCGCCCGCCTCTGCCTCCGTTGCACCCGCGAGGAAAAAGCGCACTACTTCCTCTTTGGTCCCAAATCGTCCCTGTTTCAAGATCAACTTTGTGAGTTTAGTGTTCAGTGGCACTTTAATAGCTACTTCCACAGTGTTGACTCCACCCTGTCCGAATCCCTGACCGGGTTTCAGACTAGGAAAGAACTCAACACCAGGTTTAGACAGTAGTTTATAAGCGGTTTGCTCATGGACATCGTTGTTAACGTCAATCGCCTGAAAACTATGGGCAGCAGGATTGAACGCAGAGTCCCCCTTTGACATATTTTTGATTGCGACGGAAAGCACCAATAGTTTTTCGTTGGCAACAGGGAACATACGAGTGTAGTCATCAAAAGGGTCGAAAGTGAAGCGGGCAGATAGAATTTGAAAAGACCAGCCGGTTTGCAGCCCAATGAGATCACCAAATCGGTTTACACCTCCCGTCATTTGGGGAGCTGCCTTTACACCCGTACTTGGCGGATTCTGTTTCTTTTGAGCAGTTCCGCCAGGTGATGTCGTTTGTGCTCCAAGATTTGAGGCTGTTGCGAGAGCGATGGTCGCCCACAATATGTGTTTCATTGAAATCTTCCTTTTGGTCGGTGCTGTAGTCTGGTAATTGAGGACCCGTGTGTTGACGTTGCGTCCGTACTATCCGCCTGCATCTGGTCCCGTGAAAACATATATTCGGCTGGTTCCCTCACGAATAGTCAGTTGGTTAGGCTTACAATTTGCTGGAACCCGAAACAGGTAACGAACAATTCGCTCGTTAGTATCCTTACCGAGCCCGCGGAACACTGGCGGCAGCTTGCTGTTTGCACTTTCCGCAAATGGTTGAAGTGCTTTGTACACCTGTTTTTCGGAGTCGGTTAGTTCCAGTACTATCCCTCCGTAACCGAGATCCGATTTGTCCAATGCTGAATTCTTCATCCGCAGGGTATAGACAAGAAATTCCTCACCGTCAGCAAGTGCTCCCTCGTCTTCAAACTTGTCTTTGGACTTCGCAAATCCTGTTAATACAGCTTGAAATCGACCTAAGTGACAAATGTCGTTTCTCTTCACGTTGCACTCAGGTAGCACGGAAACACCATCTGTCGGAGAGAGATATTTTGGAAGTGGACCAAGCGGGTTATAGGTTGCGGTCAGATTGAAGATATTCTCACCGATCTGAAGATTCCGAACTGCACCACTAGCGGGGACCGTAATGACGGTTTCTAAACGAATGGAGTTGCCGCCAGGCACGACTGCATTCACGGACTCACCGTTGTCAGTTCGCTTCCAATCGAGTGAAGGCTGACTGTTATTGCCATCGCTTCCTGTGGCGAGTGCTTTCAGAGTTCCATAGCCGACCTGCTTTGGGTCAGAAGAAGTGTTAGTAAAAGTGAGTGCCACCTTGATGAATTTTTCTGTGGAAGTAGGGGACAAAAGAACTGGACTTTCGGTCGCCTTACCGACGACAAATGCGTCGGCCTGATACTGAGCTTTCTCCACATTAATGGACCAAGGCATTTCTGCAGCGACAGCATAAGTGGTGCCGAAACGGGCATCCTTACTCGGAGGTTGGACCGCATTATCGGTGTTCGAGTCGGCTTGCTGAGCTATCGCCTGTGCATTAAAACGAATTTTTGCGTCCTCGACATAGAGCGTTGTGGTTGTTTCGTAGGGTTCCTTGGCATAGTCCGTGGACATACGATATATGCCAAGTCCTGTTGTCGTAACAGTTACAAGAGCTGTCTTCATGTCGGGGGCAAGGTATTCCACTGTCCCGGTTTTTTTGTCCGCATTACCGTTGTTCCCCTCTACCAAAAATTTGCGGTGCCACTGCGACCAATCTGTTAATGGATTATCGGTGGAATGATTTAGGACAAGGTCCGGAATGGGGAATGAAACAGTAAAAACTCTATCTCCTCGACCGGCACCTATTTCCGTATCCTGCTTAGATGTAAATATCAGGCTGTTGACCCGTTTCACATGAGAACAGTCCATCTTGCCAATGGAAACTCGAAAGCTATTGGCTTGCCACTTTTTACTCTTAAATTCGCCAGAAGGAAGTTTCTGTCCAGAAGTAATAGGTACATCTCGTACAGTCTCAGGAGCGATTGTCAGCCCTATTTCCGCAGATTCCGTACTGCCAGCATCCACGGTCGGGAGAGTTACCTGAGTAATCTTTCCGACCGTAAACTCTATTCGTCTAAGCAATTTCCCATTCGCATCTGCTACGAGGAGCGCACCGGGTCTGAACGATGTTTGGTAGTTCTCAATCCAATTGTAAAATGAACTATCCATGCCCATACCGGCAGAGATGACGAAAGGATCAATCATGGTGGAACCGATTTGTTTTTCACGATGTGCGGCACGATTATCGCTCACGACAACTGCTGTGAGCTCACCTCCTGCGGCGTTATGCAATGCGCCGACGTATTTTCCGCCCAATTCAAGACCCCATCGGACAGTTCTGCCACCAGATTCACTTGTTGCAGAGAGTACATTTAGAGGATTGTCCATAGGATTTAGCCCAGCGAGGGCTATTGCAGCAAAAGTCGTCGCGAGATTAATCACTCGTATCGTCCTTAGTCGTTCTATGTAGCAGCATCGTAAGTGAAAGAACTCTGGCTCCCGGCAAGTTCGGGTCTATAGCAGTATCTTGGAACTCTTTTATGAGATCCAAGAACTTCTGACGGAACGAAGCTTGCGACTCTTCAGAATGATAGAGAATGTAGTTGCATCCGTGTGCCATAGGTTCTCCTATCTCCTTCCAAGTACTTTCATACAATCGTACGCCCTCAACTACGGTGGCTAGCAGTACCGGTTCGTTTACGCCGTCACCTGGAGGTTGATAAAAATCTCGGTACTTCAACCGATAGAGCTTTTCCGTTATTGAGCCCTTTTGTCTCGTTTCAGAAAGCTCAATCAATCCAACATCGAGCAGCTTTCGAGTATGAAAATAGAGCTTGCCAGATGCCACTCCCAGAGCAGTAGCCAACTCCTCATTAGTGAGGTCTCTATCGGCTAACAACTTCAAAATGCCAATTCTCAGAGG
>CAISOI010000001.1 GCA_903886985.1 uncultured Chthonomonas sp. | reverse complement strand
CCTGTATATCGAAGTTCCCAATTCCAAGTTGAACGAAAATCACCCCAATTGGGTACCGAACAACACCTTTGTAAACGCCATTCGAGTCACCGCAGGATCATTGCCTAACTGCACCAGGTTTGTGCTCGAACTGGCCCATAGCGTTAAGTTCAATATTGTTCCTGAAAGTGCGAACTCAGTCGTGGTTTCTCTATCCTCCCCCCAACCAAGAAGGAATGGGGTTTCTGGGCTTGTTGTTGTGATTGATCCCGGTCACGGCGGTGCGTCTCAACCCGCACCAAATGGCTGCGAAACACGTGTCAACGGTCAGGTGATCTACGAGAAAAATATCACATTGGCCGTCGGTTTGAAAACAAGAGATATTCTTGAGGATGCAGGTATTAAAGTCATCTTAACCCGTGACTCCGATATCTCGGTACCGCTTGAAACCCGCCCAAAGATAGCTACAGATGCTGGCGCGGACATGTTCATCAGCATTCACGTGGATGATCTGGGTTCAACACCAAGTGGACATACCTCTTACTATCATAAAGATGATGCTCCGAGCAGAGCACTTGCCGCCGCAGTGATAGATCAAATTGGACACATAAGCGGTCTCCCAAATCGACGAGCACGCTCTGACCAATCTCTCTACAAACAAAATGGACTCTCGGTACTGAGAAATTCCACAGTGCCAGCAACATTGGTTGAAATCGGATTTCTTAATAATCCAGTGGATCGTTCTAAATTATTAAGCGCGGAATACCACGAAGCAGTAGCTAAGGCGATCCTTGCGGGCATTACAGACTTCGTCCAAGGTGTCTCGTTTGATGGCATGAGCGGTGTGATTGATGTGAGAGGCACCAGATAGTCAATGCGTAAAGTTGCGGTTGGCATTTTTGTAGCTGTATTGGCAATTCTTATAGGACTTTTCTTTTCCGTTAAAACACGCAGTGCTCAGAGCGCATACCAAAATGATGGTCATATTACCATTGTTCGCCCAAAAGTAATTAACAACGAAGTGGAACTGGTTCCCGAAGACAAAAACATCCCCACCACCGGTGATCCAATTGCTTTGACATTGCAAGCACTCCTCGCAGATGCCGACGAACATTCCAGCGACAGAGCAATTCCTAAAGGCACGAAGCTCGTTAAGGTGACTTTAAAGGATGGCGTTGCTCAAGTCGAACTCTCCAAGGAATTCATGGACCTCAATAAATCGGGTGATTCCGCAATCTCTGCAGCACAAAACTCATTGCTTAAATCACTGGAACAGTTTCCTTCCATAGAGAAACTCACAGTAACCGTAGATGGCAAGGTATTCGAAGATGGCTCCTACGGTAAATGGGAGAATATCCCTGTTCGAGATGTCAAATCGGGGAAAGAATCTGCGAAGTGACCAACAGTTCGGCACCAATCGGTGTATTTGACTCAGGTGTCGGAGGGCTTACTGTCGTTTCGGCGCTCCTAGATCAATTTCCTAACGAACTCATTATCTACGTAGCTGATCAGTTTCATGTGCCCTACGGCGGTCGGCCTCTGGATGAGATTCAGACCTTTGCTAGTGGAATTAGCCTGTTTTTAGCAGACCAAGGCTGCAAGGCAATCATTATGGCTTGCAACATCTCTTCGGCAACTGCTTTGCCCCTTGTCAAAGACAACGTTAGCCCCCTGCCAGTTCTCGGCGTGATTCAAGCGACAGCTAAACAGGTTGCATCGACTTCTCGCTCTCCCCGAATAGGCGTTCTTGCCACCGCCGGAACTGTCCAGACACAGGCATATTCAAACCTTATTAAATCAGAAAATGATAAAGCATCCGTGCTTGAAGTTGCTTGTCCGAAATTCGTGCCGTTAGTGGAATCCGTACAGACAGAGAGTGTTGAGTCCCTGCTTGCTTGCACTGAATATCTACAGCCAATGGCAAATGCCGGTTGCGAAACAATTATCTTAGGCTGCACGCACTACCCATTCCTTTTGCCGATGTTAAGGAAGGCAGCATCAGAACTGTTTGACATCCCACCAACATTCGTCGACCCGGCCGCTCATATTGGGAATGCGTTACGGGACCATTTGGCTGCTACGGAAAAGTGTGGCGATAGAAACCATATAAAAGCCTATACCACGGGGGATGTTGAAACCTTCCGG